>NZ_JADYXO010000059.1:0-1179 GCF_015864295.1 Pseudoalteromonas sp. NZS127_1
GATTCAAGGTTAAAAAGCAACCAACCAAGAATAGTTGGATACGTTCCTAAAAAGAGTAATTCTACAGCCTCAACGCCTTGCTAAGAGGCAAAATATAGTTGGTTAAAATAAGCGAGGCACGAGCAAAAAACCAACTGTATTTTGTCCTGCTTGTGCAACTTGTTAGTTGCCTTTTGCGAATTGCCAAAAGTCTCTGTTAGCGTACAGAACCCAATTTAAACTTTTGGGGACCATATAGAAATCTAAAATTTCAGTAGAGCTTTGGAATTTATCAAATTTAGACCATTTTAAATTTAGCTGTTCGCATAACCTTTTAGTTAAACCTGAGTGTTTATATTTACGTTCAAAGGTCTCAAATACAAACACTGTTTCGCCATATTTAGATTCAGAAACACCTGAAAAAATGAGACTGAATTGATCTTCAGATAACCAATTATTCACTTCGGAATTAGAGTTTTTAATGATTTCCCAAGAATTAGAAGTAAGACTTAATTCTTGGGCATTTTCAGTATCGATAATCGATTTTAATTCATCAAAGTGCAACTGAAACTCCATAGGCAACTAACGAGCCTGTAGATTAACTCGTTTTTTTATTTATTTTTATTGATAAACAAACCATAGCTGAGTTCCTATTTTGGTTCAATCGATTACTGTATTTTATGCAGAATATAAAGTGGGAGTTTGGTGTTGTTTTAATTGGCGTTTTGGACGGGATTACGGGTACTTGAGTGGCTTTTATTTAGGGTAAAAGCGCTTACCCTTCTTAATGCATCGTGTTTTGCAGCTTTTCTATATTATGAACAAGACAATACAGTTGCCATTGCGCATTCACTTTCGTTTGACCCCGTAAGGTCAATTTATTCATGCCTTTATTCACTGTAATGTTCCCGAACACTGGCTCAATACACCCGAGTCGTTTGCTATATTGTCGTCGACCTATGGGGCTGTCTATTTTTACTTTCATTTTGTCTACATAGCTCAGCTTTTTGCGTGATTCATTATTTATAAACTGTACTTGTCGCCCCGTTTTAATGGGTGGCTTTCGCATGCATTGCTGCTGTAGCGGGCACGTTTTACAGTCTTTTAAATAACCAGATAAACTACAGATAAACTAGACAGCCACTTTAATTGAACAAACAAAATGTTGCCATTAAATTTAATTTGTAGGTTAATAATATA
>NZ_JADYXO010000060.1:0-1161 GCF_015864295.1 Pseudoalteromonas sp. NZS127_1
TCCCAATACGAATGTCAATAACTCCACTTCTATACCCATTGAGAGCCAACAACCCCAAACTGATCATGCACATGTCTCTCAAACCGTGGGGGAGACACATGAAATTCCCCACCACAATCTAGCTGACTTCGAGCCTTGCCTCGGATATGCCACTGAAGGGCAAGCAGTTGGTGGTATACCCCTACAAAACCCTTTGGAGGGCCCTCAGTATCACCCACGACCACACCCCTCACATTCCACAACAAGTAAAAACCCTCATGCTATGGCAGAAATGGGAAAGTTGGATCATCTAGAGGAAAGGCTCAGGGCCATTGAAGGAGGTGAAGATTATGCCTTTGCTAACCTAGAAGAGTTGTTCCTAGTACCCAATATCATCACCCCTCCCAAGTTCAAGGTGCTGGACTTTGACAAGTACAAGGGGACTACTTGCCCCAAGAACCATCTAAAGATGTATTGTCGGAAGATGGGGGCATACGCAAAAGATGAGGAACTGCTGATACATTTCTTCCAAGAAAGTCTTACTGGGGTAGCTGTTACCTGGTACACTAACTTGGAACCTTCCCGAGTCCATTCTTGGAAGGACCTAATGGTTGCCTTCGTTAGGCAGTATCAGTACAATTCTGATATGGCTCCTGACCGTACTCAACTGCAGAATATGTTCAAGAAAGAGGGTGAAACCTTTAAAGAATATGCGCAGCGATGGAGGGATTTGGCGGCACAAGTAGCTCCTCCCATGGTTGAGAGAGAGATGATCACCATGATGGTAGACACTCTGCCAGTGTTCTACTATGAGAAGCTAGTGGGTTATATGCCGTCCAGCTTTGCGGATCTGGTGTTTGCCGGGGAAAGAATCGAGGTTGGATTGAAGAGAGGAAAGTTTGATTACGTTTCCTCCACAAACGTGAACGCCAAAAGAATCGGGGCAACAGGGGCAAAAAGGAAGGAAGGAGATGCCCATGCCGTCTCTTCAACACCCGCATGGGTCAAACCCCAGCAAACACCTCATGGTACCCATCAGTACGCGCAACATCACCCGAGCTTCTCGGCTCATACCGGGAATGCCTCTAGCTCAACACCCGTGCAGCCTAAGGCACCCACCCAGAGGGAAGCTCCCCAAGTTCCAACTCCGAACACGACTCGCCCGGCCGGTAATTCCAACAC
>NZ_JADYXO010000061.1:0-1150 GCF_015864295.1 Pseudoalteromonas sp. NZS127_1
GTAAACGTTGGTACAATCGGCCACGTTGACCACGGTAAAACTACACTAACTGCAGCAATCACTAACGTACTTGCAAAAGTATACGGCGGTGTTGCTAAAGATTTCGCATCAATCGACAACGCTCCTGAAGAGCGCGAACGTGGTATCACTATTTCAACGTCTCACGTTGAATACGATACTCCTTCACGTCACTACGCACACGTAGATTGTCCTGGTCACGCCGATTATGTTAAAAACATGATCACTGGTGCTGCTCAAATGGACGGCGCGATCTTAGTAGTTGCTGCGACTGATGGCCCTATGCCACAAACGCGTGAGCACATCCTTCTTTCTCGTCAAGTTGGCGTTCCTTACATCATCGTGTTCATGAACAAATGTGACATGGTAGATGACGAAGAGCTACTTGAACTAGTAGAAATGGAAGTTCGTGAACTTCTTTCAGAATACGATTTCCCAGGTGATGACTTACCTCTAATTGCTGGTTCTGCGCTTAAAGCGTTAGAAGGCGAGAAAGAGTGGGAAGATAAGATTGTTGAGCTTGCAAACGCACTTGATACTTACATCCCAGAGCCAGAGCGTGACATCGATAAGCCTTTCATCATGCCTATCGAAGACGTTTTCTCAATCCAGGGTCGTGGTACTGTTGTAACTGGTCGTGTTGAAGCTGGTATCATCCGCATCAATGACGAAGTAGAAATTGTTGGTATCAATGATACAACTCGTTCTACTTGTACTGGTGTTGAAATGTTCCGTAAGCTTCTAGACGAAGGTCGTGCTGGCGAAAACATCGGCGCACTTCTACGTGGTACTAAACGTGAAGACGTTGAACGTGGTCAAGTACTAGCTAAGCCTGGTTCAATCAACCCACATACTACATTCACTTCAGAAGTATACGTACTTTCGAAAGATGAAGGTGGTCGTCATACTCCATTCTTCAAAGGTTACCGTCCACAGTTCTACTTCCGTACAACTGACGTAACTGGTGACGTACAGTTACCAGATGGCGTAGAAATGGTAATGCCTGGTGATAACATCAAGATGACAGTAACTCTAATCGCACCAATCGCGATGGATGAAGGTCTTCGTTTTGCTATCCGTGAAGGTGGTCGTACTGTAGGTGCTGGTGTTGTAGCAACTATCGTAGCGTAAT
>NZ_JADYXO010000062.1:0-1008 GCF_015864295.1 Pseudoalteromonas sp. NZS127_1
TGGAGGTGAGGGCGTGCAGCCCTCTGATGGTGAGGACGTGTAGTCCTCTGAAGGCAAGGACGTGTAGTCCTCTAAAGGTGAGGGCGTGTAGCCCTCTGAAGGTGAGGACGTTCAGTCCTCTGAAGGCGAGGGCGTGCAGCCCTCTTAAGGCGATAGGTACTAGTACCCAAGGGTCCACCTTTATGAGAAAGCAAGAGATCGACTCATCGAGAGGGCCGGTCATCCCAAATCCACAAGATTTGGACATTAGATGTAGGAAATCTATGCAGTTAACATGATTTTTAGGGATGCAGATGCATGCAACCTTTGTCGTGAAATTTGGTAAATGCGGACTTCATATGAAACAATGCAATGTAATGGAAAGTTGTACAATGTTCATGACATTCTTTCCCTATTTTGTGATTTTGATTTTGATTTAATTTTTTTTGGAAAACACAGATTGACTGTCCTTTTGAAAGAGGTGATAATTCATGCAACCTCATCCTATCTTTTTGCAAATCTCTCTGGGAACTCCCTCAGAGTGTATGTTCTGTTTGATTTAGTCACTTGACCATTTTGGAGTGACGGCAATGGAGCCGTTTGACGTTTAATCAATCTATTGAAATTCCAGGGTTTGTCTCCCTTTCTTTTTCTTGTTTAAAAACATCGACGGGTGAGAACTTTTGATCTGCCCCTAGGTTCACTTGAGGCTCATGCACGGTGCCCCTCATTGCCCCAGTGTAAGGCTTTGAGGTACCAATTGTTGTCTTGTTTTCACAACCTTGTAGCAAGGAAGAATGAAAGAAGCAGTTGATTCTTGCAAAAAGAATTTTCCAAGGACGAGAAATAGTTGAAGGATTTTTTTCAGTTGATGGATTAAGTCAAATGACTCCTATGTAGAAGCAAGATGTTTTGATGTCTTGATGATGCCAAAGGATCAAGTGCTTCTAAGTTTTATTCAAGACAAGAATCCAAGAATCCAAGATATATGATCAAGTTGATTTCTAGAATCTTTTGGAAGAAGTTTCC
>NZ_JADYXO010000063.1:0-989 GCF_015864295.1 Pseudoalteromonas sp. NZS127_1
GAGAAGAGGAGAGGGGAGGCACCATCCACTAGGGAATAAGCCAAGGAAGAAGGAGCTTCACCACCAAGATGTGCCTTGGATAAGAAGCTTGGAAGGATGCTTCAATGGAGGAAAAGAAAGAGAGAGAGAAAGAGAGAGGGGGGAGCACGAAATTGAAGGAGTAAAAGAGGGAGAGAAGTTGAACTTTGAGTTGTGTCTCACAAGACTCTCATTCATCAAAGTTACAACAAGTGTTACACATGCTTCTATTTATAGACTAGGTAGCTTCCTTGAGAAGCTTTCTTGAGAAAACTTCCTTGAGAAGCTTCTTTGAAAAAACTTCCTTGAGAAGCTAGAGCTTAGCTACACACACCCCTCTAATAACTAAGCTCACCTCCTTGAGAAGCTTCCTTAAGAAGATTCCTAAAGAAGCTAGAGCTTAGCTACACATACCTCTCTAATAGCTAAGCTCACCTCCTTGAGATGAGAAGCTAGAACTTAGCTACACACCCCCTATAATAGCTAAGCTCACCCCCATGACAAAATACATGAAAATACAAAAAAAAGTCCCTACTACAAAGACTACTCAAAATGCCTCGAAATACAAGGCTAAAACCCTATACTACTAGAATGGCCAAAATACAAGGCCCAAAAGAAGGAAAACCTATTCTAATATTTACAAAGATAAGTGGGCTCGTACTTAGCCCATGGGCCCGAAATCTACCCTAAGGCTCATAAGAACCCTAGGGCCTTCTCTTGCATCTCTGGCCCAATCTTCTTGGAGTCTTCTATCCAATGCCCTTGGGGGGTAGGATTGCATCACCTCCACCAACGTGTAAGACGAGTAATTTCTGATTGAACGGTCTTGGAAGTCTAATCTCAGGAGCGCAAGTCACTTGAGCAAACAAACCAATGGCTTACATTCACATTCCAGTAAAAGTTAAATAAGCAAAGATGCGTTTGCGTGAGGATGAGGGACAAAGATATCAACTTTATCCATTTCTTTTAAC
>NZ_JADYXO010000064.1:0-965 GCF_015864295.1 Pseudoalteromonas sp. NZS127_1
TTTTTCACCCAAATTTGTATGCTTATTAGCATAACATTTCTTTCTTAATGGGTGGCCAAAATCACTGTACCACTACAGACTAAACCAGGGTAAAAAAGAGTAAAACGATACTCTTCTTCATATTCGAACGCTTGATCTTTTATGCTAGCAATCTTAAAAATCGCTTCATTAAAAATTTCAATTGCAGCAATAGCACATTTTTCATTTAGGTCATTTCCATTTAAACTTGGATCTAACACGTAACTTAAAACCTCAGGCAGATAGTGTTCTTCAATTAAAGAATGAAGCATTTCCTCAGTTGGTTGGTAATCAACATCATCATAGCCACTCAAAAGTTTTCTTTGTCTAAAGTACTCATCATCAAATAGCTTTTCTTTATTAAACTTTATGCAATATGAAGTTTGCTCTGACCCGTAAGTTAGCCAGTGGTTTAGGCTATCACGCTTAGTTGTAAATGAAGTGGTATAAATTTCATCAATGGTATTATTATCAATTATATTCCATAGAAAATTTAAAAAATGATTTGCGAGATGCACGTCCTTACTTCGCATTTCTTTTTGGGTAACATCTAAAGGTATATTTTTGTGTTTGGCATAAATTTCTTCGAGTTTGATTTGTGAAAACTCAGACAAACTCCCTCTGAGTGATTTTATTCTATCAATACCTTGCTTTATTTCTCTAAAATCATTTAGATATTCTGCGTTAGTAGCCCATAAACTTTTGCTCTCTAATATCCCTTTCAGACCCTCTGCAGACGTGTAGTGGTAAACATATTCCATATTTAAAGCCTTAAATAATTAATTTTATTTATTCTGAGTCTAACTCTTTAAGCGAAAACAATAAAATTGAATATTATGAAGTGTAAAACGTTGGGTTTCGTTTCACTCAACCCAACCTTGTATCTCTTCTTGATGAGTGTTTAGCTAGCACTTGTCACATCGGGAAGACAGTGAGCTCGTACCCAA
>NZ_JADYXO010000065.1:0-914 GCF_015864295.1 Pseudoalteromonas sp. NZS127_1
CCCCAGCGCTTTCAAGTCCATTCATGCGGTAATGACCCCATGAGAGCACTTATCTTTGGTCCCATGTTTTTGGGGTTTTGTGGTAGTTTGGTTGTTGCTTTAGATATAATGCTAATCCCATTTCATGGAGAGGACGATGCTTTTCATTGGTGGTTACTTTATTTAGTACTCGGCTTTAACCTTACATTTTTAAACCTTCAACCACTCTGGGATAGGATGGCGCCTCCTAAGTTAGCGTATTTTGACCGTCAAACAGGTATGGTTGGTTATACCTTTGATATCCCAGATTGTGAAGCACGAGATGAGTTTGGTAATTGCTGTTTTGATTGGCGAGATATGCAATGCTCATTAATAAACGAAAGCACCTCGCAGTCGGGCTCGCGGGCATTTTTTCCAAGACTCTCCCATAAAAATATAGATAAATACCCACAAACAAAAATGACGATTGTAGTGACATAGTTAGCACAAAACCCAATTTATTGTTTACTGTTTTGGGAGCGCCTAGTGCGCTTTATGGATAACACCAAGCCATTACCTGATATACCTGAATATGAGGGGTACAGGCACCTAGATTCAATCACCGCTGAGTTTGATAAACAAAACAATCGCCCTGAGGTTTACTGGCGTGACATGAGCTTTGCACAACAAACCGAAATATATGATGAGCTATATGCTGAAGCATATAAAATAGATTGGTACAGCGACGAGCCACAACCCGAAATCACCAAACCATGGCAACGCTGGACGCCTGAGCCCGAGCGAAAACAAACACTTAATTGGAAATACAAAGCGAAACGTTTATTTATGCAATTAACGTGTGGGATACCCTGAGTACCTTTTATGGCGGGATTTAGTTTATATAATAAGAATGGCTGTCTAGTTTTATTATCACAATGAGAGTGAAAAATCAGGGC
>NZ_JADYXO010000007.1:0-189144 GCF_015864295.1 Pseudoalteromonas sp. NZS127_1
ATATATTATTAACCTACAAATTAAATTTAATGGCAACATTTTGTTTGTTCAATTAAAGTGGCTGTCTAGTTTATCTGTTTGGCCAGCCTCACAAGAAGCTTATTGTGAAAACTTAAAGCGAAAGCGGCGAGCGAATATCAGTAACTGCGAAAAGCTACTGGCATAAAACGTAAACTACTCAGTAAAACTATTCAATAATAAATCACAACTGCACCATGCAGTCATTTTCATGCGTGCAATTTAGATTAAGAGCGCTAATGACTTATTTGATGGATGAAATGAAAATAACCTGTCGATAAAAGATATATTATTAACCTACAAATTAAATTTAATGGCAACATTTTGTTTGTTCAATTAAAGTGGCTGTCTAGTTTATCTGTTTATCTGGTAAAACACGATGCATTAAGAAGGGTAAGCCCTTTTAACCTAAAATAAAGCCACTCAAGCCCCGTAATTCCTTCCAAAACGCCAATTAAACAATATCAAACACTTCTTTATATTCTGCGTAAAAGTACAGTAATAGATTGAACCAAAATAGGAACTCAGCTATGGTTTGTTTATCAATAAAAACAATTAAAAAACGAGTTAATCTACAGGCTCGTTAGTTTACTAGTGAATTAAAATAGATATGAGTCTAACTAAAATTATATTATTGTCATCTTACTCATTATTCTTTGTTTGTGGGATTTTGACTGGAAGGAATAATATTGAAGATTGGATTGCGTCTTTAATTCTATATAGCATGACTCACTATTATATTTTACCGTTCTGTACGGGTAAGCCAATGTCCTTACCTTATTCAAGTGAAATGGCTAACAAAGATGAAAACGATGGTTACCGTTACTTGTTGTTTGGTATCTCTTTTGTTTTAGCTTTAGCTGTATTAGCAAATTAAATAGATAAGTAAACTAACAAGGCGTTCTAACGGATAATGCTCCTCACCCGTTTTAGTGGACACCTCCTCATCACTTTGATGAGGCTAAAATGCCTAGATATACTCAACCTAGGAAGACATGGTTTTACCCAGTTAATTTCAAAATCAAAGTGCAGTGGCATAGTGATTTTGGCCACTATTTACATACAAACTTGTATAAAACCAAGTGGGGATTTTTTATGCCTTAATTTTATTAAAAACGCCCACTAATGTTAAACTACAAAAAATTTAATTACTTAATATTACCATGGCATTTTACATTCCTTTATTACAACCACATTTTAAGCACATTGAAATTGGCGATACGTTAACATCACTTTGGAGTGGCTGTGGCAGTATTGTGCAGTGCCAGCTTGATGATAAAGCCTGTGTTGTTAAAGCTATTAAAATACCCAGCTATATACACCACCCTAAAATTAAGCAAAGCGAATTTGCGCTTGAAAGAAAGCAGTATTCCTATAGCGTTGAATACACTTTTTATAAGCTTTATAGCCAGCATTTACCAGCACATGCGCAAAGTATTGAATGTATAAGCGCAATTAATAAAGGCGATGAATATGCGCTGGTGTTTAAGGACTTCACCAAACATGGATTTACTCAAGCGGGGCAGCAACATGTTAAAGCTATATTAAAATGGCTTGCACACTTTCATGCGTTTAACTTAAGTAAACCCGCAGATGGATTATGGCAGCAAGGCAATTACTGGCATTTAAGCACGCGCCCAGATGAGTTTAATAAATTAAAAACAACGGATGATAAAAAGTCCGATATTAAAAATGCTGCACATAAAATAGATGAGCAACTACAACGTTGTGCGTACAAAACGCTGATTCATGGCGATGCAAAACTTGGTAACTTTGCAGCAAATGAGAGTGGTAAAATACTCGGTTATGATTTTCAGTATATAGGTGCAGGTTGCGGGATAATTGATGTAATGTATTTTATGACCAGTTGCTTAAGTGATGCACAATTACACGAAAGCGCTGATGAGTATCTTGCTTATTATTTTGATAATTTAAAGAATGCTATTGCTACTTATCACCCTTTAGCACCTGCCGATAAAATAGCTGACGATTGGCTCGCTTTATGGCCTGCTGCATGGGCTGACTTTTATCGATTTTTATCTGGCTGGAGCCCTGAGCATCAAAAAATAAATAGTTATATGCAACAGCAAGTAAACAGCTGGTTAGCGAGTAACATTTAATAAACACAAAGGGTTAATGGCTTGCATAAATATCAAGCAAAACAATACATTTTGGCACGATGTATGAAAATCTCTTTAAAACTACAGGTCAAATGACCTTTTTTAATATAAAATACCGCAAATTCTTCTATCACTAGGTTTACATCATGGCTATTCACGTTATTTCTCACCCTCTTGTTCAACATAAATTAGGCCTAATGCGCGCGCATGGTATTAGCACTAAAAGCTTTCGTGAATTGTGTTCTGAAGTAGGTACTTTATTAACCTACGAAGCAACAAAAAACCTACAGTTAGAAGATAACGAAATTACAGGCTGGGATGGCAATAAATTAAAAGTAGAGCATATTAAAGGTAAAAAAATTACCGTAGTGCCTATTTTGCGTGCTGGTCTTGGCATGATGGACGGTGTAATGCAGTTATTACCAGCGGCTAAAGTAAGTGTTGTTGGTCTTGAACGTAACGAAGAAACACTAGAGCCAGTACCATATTTTGAAAAGTTAGTAGGTAATATTGATGAGCGCTTAAGCTTAGTTATTGACCCTATGCTTGCAACGGGTGGCTCAATGATTGCCACAATCGATATGCTTAAAAAAGCAGGCTGTAAAGAAATCAAAGTAATTGTACTAGTTGCAGCACCAGAAGGTGTTGAAAGAACACTTACAGCTCATCCAGATGTAGAAATATTTACAGCCTCAGTGGATAGCCACTTAAACGAAAAGGGCTATATTATCCCTGGTTTAGGCGATGCGGGCGACAAAATATTTGGTACTGTTTAGGAGTCTTAAGTGCAAAATAATGACACCTTTTCAATAAAAACTATTTTAACGGGCGCGCAAATGCTGTTTGTAGCATTTGGTGCGCTGGTATTAGTGCCGCTTTTAACGGGCTTGGATCCTAATGTTGCGCTTTTTACCGCAGGCATTGGTACCTTGCTGTTTCAGGTAGTGACTAAAGGCCAAGTGCCTATATTTTTAGCGTCATCATTTGCCTTTATTGCACCTATTATTGCCGCTGTGCAAATGTGGGGCGTGCCGGCCACTATGGGCGGCTTAATGGTGGCGGGTTTTGCTTATATGCTTTTAAGTTTATTAGTGAAATTTAAAGGCGTTGCAACGCTTCATAAAATTTTACCACCTGTGGTTGTAGGCCCAGTAATTATGGTTATTGGTTTAGCGCTTGCACCTGTTGCTGTAAATATGGCGATGGGTAAAAGTGGCGACGGCAGTATTCAAATTATTGATTACACCAGCGCTATTTATATTTCGTTGTTCTCGTTAGTGGTTACGCTTATTTTTGCAGTATGGGGAAAAGGCGTATTTAAGCTTATACCTATACTAGCAGGGGTTGTAGCGGGTTATTGTTTATCGCTTGGTATGGGCGTTGTGCAATTTGACGCAGTGACTAACGCACAGTGGTTTGCTGTACCAAACTTTACTTGGCCTGAGTTTAAATGGCAGGCTATTTTGTTTATGGTACCTGTAGCAATAGCACCTGCAATTGAGCATATTGGCGATATGATGGCTATTAGCCAAGTAACCAATAAAGACTTTTTGAAAAAGCCTGGGCTTCATCGTACTTTGTTTGGTGATGGCCTTGCGACTTCTGCGGCATCATTATTTGGTGGCCCGCCTAACACTACTTACTCAGAAGTAACGGGGGCAGTTATGCTTACCAAAAACTTCAATCCTAAAGTAATGATGTGGACAGCTGTTATTGCCATTATTTTAGCGTTTGTAGCTAAAATGGGATCTGGTTTGCAAACTATTCCTGTGCCAGTAATGGGCGGAATTATGATTCTACTTTTTGGCTCTATTGCTGTAGTGGGTTTAAATACATTAGTTAAGTCGGGCGATGATTTAACAGCACCACGTAACTTAAGTATTGTTGCACTTATTTTGGTGTGCGGTATTGGCGGTATGCATATTGGTGGCAGCCAATTTAGTTTAGAGGGCGTAAGCCTTTGCGCTATTTTAGGAATAGTACTTAACTTAGTATTACCAAAAGCAGAGCCTGAAAAAGTTTAATTTTGCACATTAGCTAAATAGATTGCACCATAATAGCGCATTTATAATGCGCTATTTTTTTAACCTATTAATAAATATATAAAAATAATAATGGTCTAGTATCTGCATTTAACTCCCAGACGCATTGTATGCAAAGGAGTAACTATGTCAGAGGCCAATATTGTGGATATAACCCCGTTTTTAGCAAAACACCAACTGCCTTTAAAGTATCAATATTTGAGTGAGCAATATTTTGTTCCACTTGCGCATGACATCCTCGAATCTAAAAAAACAAATACTCCTATTTTTGTTGCCATAAATGGATGCCAAGGCTCAGGAAAAACAACACTCGCTGATTTTTTAGTTACCTGGTTTTCTAAAAACACACCGCTTAACAGTGTTGCATTGTCGATTGATGACTTTTATTTAGCAAAACAAGCACGTACTGAGCTTGCCAAAGATGTACATCCTCTTTTTACTACTCGCGGAGTACCGGGCACTCACGACGTAGCTTTAATGAATAGCACAATAACTAATTTACTGGCAGGAGAGGTAAACGTACCGCTTCCACGTTTTAATAAACACGAAGACGACTGCGTGCCAGCAAGTGATTGGCTAACAAACGAAAAGCCAGTTGATATTGTTATTTTAGAAGGGTGGTGTGTAGGCAGTGAGCCACAACCGCTGTTTTCATTGAGTGAGCCGCTTAACGAGTTAGAGCAACAATTTGATAAAGAGGGCGTTTGGCGCCGCTGTATAAATAGCTGTTTGGCAAACGAATACAAAGCCGTTTTTAACCTAATTGATTATACCGTTATGCTAAAAGCACCGAGTTTTAGTGATGTTTTTACATGGCGGCAAGAGCAAGAACAAAAGCTAATAGCCAAAAAAGGTGAAGGCTCAGGCACCATGACTAACGAGCAATTGGTGTATTTTATTTCTCATTTTGAGCGCATTACGCGTGAGAACTTAAACACACTGAGTGCTAAAGCAAACGCTTTAATTGAACTTGATAGCAATCGCGATATTAGCGGTATGCACCTAACAAGTGATGACACCCTTCAACCTATTATTTTTACAGATTTGGACGGTACATTACTCGATCACGCCGATTACAATACAAATAATATCAGTGAGTTATTACAGCAGCTGCAAAATGCGCATATTCCTGTGGTGTTTAATACCAGCAAAACTTTTTGCGAAGTTATAGAGCTTAAAAACGATTTAAATATTCAACAGCCTTTTATTGTTGAAAACGGTGCAGCGGTATTTATTCCAGAAGACTATTTTGAATTAAAGCCAATTGGTTGTAAAAAAGTAGGCGCGTACTGGTGTTATGCAATGGCAAAGCCGTTATCGAGTTTATTAAAGGACTTAAATACTTTAAAGGCGGATTACAAAGCGCATTACAAATTGTTTAGTGACTTATCGAGTGAGCAAATATCAGAGCTTACTGGTCTTAGCGATGCACAAGCAAGACGCGCACAAACTCGCGATTATTCAGACCCTCTTTATTGGTATGGCAACGACGAATTACTCACAGCCTTTGTAAACGATGTTGAAGCACTCGGCTACGATATAAAAATTGGTGGGCGCTTCATTCATATTGCCAAAAATACCGATAAAAGCGCTGCACAGCAGTGGTTAGTTAAACAGTTTACCCATCATTTCAGAAAGCCTCTCACGGTCATAGCACTGGGTGATAGCGATAACGATAAGCAAATGTTAGAGCATGCAAATATCGCCATTATTATCGCTAATCCGGCGAGTAAAAAACCGGTTAAATTGTCGCACAATAAAGCACGATACTCTCAATCGCCAGCACCGCTGGGCTGGATTGAAGAAATAACATCGTTGCCGTGCATTAGCAGTATTTTAAGTATTTCTGAGGAGCAAACATCTCATGGCTGATTTTTATCAAAATGGCATTATTACAACATTACATAATATTGCCGACAGACCAATAGAAGATCTAGAAAAAGAGCTACTTACTTTTAGCAAGCAGCGCCCAATGGGATTAATACTTCCTTCGTTATTTAGTGAACTTGAAGGCCCTGCGCTGCAAAATATAGTTAGCGAGTTGCGTGAAGTACCGTATTTGTCACAAATTACTATAGGCTTAGATAGAGCCGACGAAGCACAGTACCGCCATGCACTTGGTTTTTTTAAAGAGCTAAACCAAAACCACAAAGTATTATGGAACGACGGCCCTCGCTTACAAGCACTTGATAAAGAATTACAAGAGCTAGGCGTTGCACCGCGTGAGCTGGGTAAAGGCCGTAACGTGTGGTACTGCATGGGCTATAAATTAGCAACAGCGGAAGTGGAATCTATCGCGCTGCATGATTGCGATATTTTAACCTACGACAGAAGCTTACTTGCTCGCTTAATTTACCCCGTTGCGCATCCGCGTTTTAACTATGAATTTTGTAAAGGATTTTACCCGCGCACTGCTAATGGAAAAATTAATGGCCGTGTATCGCGCCTATTAGTAACGCCATTGCTTCGCTCGTTTAAAACAATTCTAGGCAATACCGACTATCTTGAATATATGGACTCATTTAGATACCCACTTGCAGGTGAGTTTTCGTTTAGACGCGATGTATTAAACGATATTCGCATTCCAAGTGACTGGGGCCTTGAAATAGGCGTACTGAGTGAAATGTATCGTAACTATTCACATAACCGCTTGTGCCAGGTAGATATTGCTGATAATTACGATCACAAGCACCAAGAACTTTCACTTGATGACCAAAGTGCAGGTTTGTCTAAAATGTCGATTGATATTACTAAGGCATTGTTTAGAAAGCTGGCAACTCAAGGTGTCACTTTTACCAGCGAAACAATTCGCTCACTAAAAGCAACGTACTACCGTATCGGTCTAGATTTTATTGAAACCTATCACAACGATGCGTTAATGAACGGGCTAACGCTTGATGTACACCAAGAAGAAAAAGCAGTAGAAATGTTTGCACAAAATATTATGGAAGCAGGCCAACACTTTTTAGAAAACCCAATGGAAGCGCCATTTGTACCAAGTTGGAACCGTGTTGTATCAGCAATGCCAGACGTACTTGAGCGCTTAAAAGAAGCCGTAGAACTAGATAACGAAGAATATAGTTAACCTGTACGCAGGTTAACTAGCCTATAAGTCTAAATAATAAATATTAGGGGCGCATGTGATTTCAGTTAGCGAATTATTTTTACAACGAGTAGAGCAACATCTTCATATTATTTATGAGGGAGTTGAGCTGCCTTTATCGGTTACTGAGCTTGCTCAGCAACTTATTAAAATTATATTAGGTAGCAATGCACTGCGCGACCCGACTCCCCATACAAACAGATGGGATGAGCAAGATATAGTATTGATTGCTTATGGCGACTCTATTATTAAACACGACGATAGTGAGTTTGCTGTATCAAGCCCAATAGAAGCACCGCTTAAAACGTTGCACCGCTTTATAAAAGAGCAGTGCGATATGCAGCTAAATGCCCTGCATATATTGCCATTTTACCCGTATAGCTCAGATGAAGGCTTTGCGGTAATGAACTACGTGCAAGTGAATGAGTCGTTAGGTGATTGGGGAGATATTCAAAATATCGCTAAAGACGTAAAGCTAATGGCAGATTTAGTTATTAACCATTGCTCAAGCAGAAGCGTATGGTTTGAGAACTTTTTAAACGATTTACACCCGGGTAAAGACTACTTCAAAACGGCGAGCTTAACGGATGATTTAAGCCAAGTTGTACGCCCGCGAACCTCATCGTTATTAAATACTGTAACTACGCCAAGCGGCGAAAAACATGTGTGGTGTACGTTTAGTCACGATCAGGTTGATTTTGACTTTGGCAATCCTGATGTACTTAAAGAGTTTGTGGGAATAATTAGGCATTATTTAGACAATGGCGTGCGTTTGTTTAGGCTTGATGCGGTTGCATTTTTGTGGAAACAGCTTAATACAAGTTGCATTAACTTGCCGCAAACACATGAAGCAGTAAGGCTAATGCGAACACTTATTGAGCACGCAGAGCCCAGCGTAGTTATAATTACCGAAACCAATATTCCAAACCAAGAAAACCTATCGTACTTTGGTAACGCTAACGAAGCGCACAGTATTTATAACTTTGCATTGCCGCCATTGTTGCTACACACATTACTTAGCGGCGATAGCACAGCAATTAAACATTGGATGATGAGTATGCCGCCTGCGCAAAATGGTACTGCATACTTTAACTTTATAGCCTCGCATGATGGAGTAGGGCTCAGACCCATTGAAGGTTTACTACAACCCAGCGAAGTGGCGTCACTAGTAAGTACAACCATGCAGTTTGGTGGTCGTGTATCTATGCGTACAAGTAACGATGGCACACATACACCGTACGAGCTAAATATTGCTTTATTTGATGCACTACAAGGAACGCACAATGGCCCCGATAAGTTTGGCCTTGAGCGATTTATGTGTGCTCACGCAATTATGTTTGCACTTGAAGGTATCCCAGGGCTTTATATTCATAGTTTGTTGGGTACAACTAACGATTACGACCGATTTGAAAATTCACAGCATAACCGCGCTATAAATCGTCATCGTTGGCAAGAATCAAAGCTACTGGCTGCAATTGGTGAAAAGTATAGTCATCATCATAAAGTGTTTAACGGCATAAAAAGCTTATTGGCAGTACGCAAAAAGCAGAGTGCCTTTCACCCCAATGCTACACAGTTTACGCTACATTTAGCAGGTGGGTTGTTTGGTTTTTGGAGACAAAGCATTGACAGGCGCCAAAGTATATTTTGTGTTTATAACATTAGCGATAAACCACAAACACTCACATTGGCCGACTTAAACTTAATTAACACCCAAAAGTGGTTTGATTTGGTGGCAAATAAAACGATTGAAGAAAGCCAATTAACGATAGAGCTAGAACCATACCAAAGCGTGTGGCTGAGTAATATTAAATAAGACCTATTAAAAAGGCTCGCACTGCGAGCCTTTGTTTTAACTAGGGCGTGTTGATCTTTGTGGATTGAAACTTGTTCAATCTAGGGGCGATTAAATCGCGACGCGAGGTTTGTAACCTAGTGGGCTAAGTAAAAACCGAGCAAAGCTTCCGCGTCCTGCTCACGCCCCTTACCTACATCCATGTAGGCAACAAAGAGTTAATCGTCCCTAGAAAGAACCCTTCGGGCAGCGCATGTTTGGTATTTATGCTGCGTTATCGCCTATTTATGGGGAATAACCACACTACATAGGCTCTGCCTTGCCTAAAAACCAAACATACTGCTGCAAATTCACCCACCAATGATCAACACGCCCTAATAAGTTATTTTATTAATTATAAGCTGTAGCTTAAGTTAATGTAGCCAAAGCGGCCAATGTTATCGTAACTTGCGCTACCCGCGCTTGTACCACGTGAACCGTACGGAAGTTTACGGTTAAATACGTTATCAACACCTACTTTAACGCCTAAACCGCTATCGAAGTTATAACCAACAGTCATATCGGTAATAAAGTATTTACCATAAGACATTTGATTACTTGGGTTAGGGTTGTTTTCAAGTTCAAAATTTGTGTATAGCTCTACTTCACTCAAAAAGCGTGTTTCAACTGTTGAGAAAAAGTTATCCATAACATAACTTACAGATAAGTTAGTTTGCCACTTAGCTTCACCTGTAGTACCTGCGTATTCAATGTAGTTACTAGGGTCGTCTTGGAACGGGTAATCTTTACGTTCAATTAAGTAAGTACCAATTAAGCGTGTTTTAAAGCTACCTTCAAACGCGTCAAAATCGTAACCTAGTTCAAAATCTATCCCTGATGCTTTTTGGCCAGCAACATTTAATACAGAGTTTTGAATTAAAGTAATTTCACCATTAGCATTACGTGTGATTAAGTTACAGTACTGATTGTTTATACCTGTTGCGCTATCTACACAGCGATCAAGAATGTCTTGCGCGTTAATTGTGTCAATTGCATCTTCAAGTTCAATTTCCCAGTAATCAATAGTAAGTAGCGCGTTTTCTAAAAACTCTGGTTGGTAAACAATGCCTACAGTTGTACTTGTTGACTCTTCGCCTTTTACATCGCGGTTACCACTGCTTAAACCATCTAAAGAGGCTGAATCGTAATCTGAGTTAAAGTCACTCGCTACGCCTAATGCGGCACAGTTTGCAGTACGTGTTGCACCGTTTGATAAGTCACCTAAGTTTTCAGCGCGACACGGGTCGTCTACATTGTAGAAAGTTTGGCTTGCTGCACCAAATACTTCACTAATGTTTGGCGCACGAAGTGCTGCAGATTGAGTTACACGTACACGTAGCTCATCATTTACAGTCCAATCAAGGCCAAGTTTCCAGCTAGTTGCTTCGCCAATCGTACTGTAGTCAGCATGACGTACTGCTGTATCAAACACTAAATCTTGAATAAGCGGTAAATCAGTTAAAATTGGCATCGTCGCTTCAAAGAATACTTCGCGAACATTAAACGAGCCCTTATCTTCGCCCAGTGCGTTAAAAAAAGTACCTTCAGCGTTATCAGGCTCTTTAGTTTCGCTTTCTTCTTTACGGTACTCAGCACCAAATGCAACACCTACATAGCCCGCTGGTAATTCAAAAATAGCGCCATTAGCAAGTGAGCCAGAAATAACAGTTTGCTTAATAGTTGAAGTGCCAACAGATACCGTATTTATGTAATCAATCGCTTGTTGAGATGGTGCGCCAAACCCCATAATATTTACAGGAACACAGCCATCAGCTTGGGCTGCAGCACTACGACATACTACGTTACCATTTGTATCTTCAACTGCATCAAGTGCATTAAAGTAGTTGGCTACAATCATGTTAGCGCCATTTTCGCGCTCTAGATCAGTTTGGCCGTATACTATTGAGGTATCTAATTCCCAATCATCAAATACTGTGCCTTTTAAGCCGGTAACAAAGCGCGTTGTTTCACGCGTATTGTTTTCAATGCGGCGGCCAAGGTCGGTCATCATGCGGTTAACCATGATCGAATCAACACCTTGCTCTTCCATACGTGCTTTAATGGCTGGGTCTAGGTAAGGGTTGTCGATTTTGATGCTGTTTTCATCGTCAAAGAAGAAAAACGCAGGTTGACCTATACTTTCGCCTTGGCTATTTACGTATTTTGCATCAAAGTAAACGTTTAAGTCGTCGGTAACATCGTAGTTAACTTTAAAGTTTACGTTGTAGCGCTCAAACTCAGGTTGAATCTCTTCAAATTGACCAAGATTAAACGAATCACAGTTTGCACACGACAAGCCATCTACATTATCACCTATGTATAAGTTGCGAGCGCTGCTGCCGGCATTAAAGCTATTAGTATATCCATCTTCAAGTGCATAAACACCGGCGTTATTAATAGCGTAATAACCTGCATTAGGCGTTAAAATTTTATCAGGGAAAGCTGCGCTATCTTTGTTTTCTTCTGTTTGGGCTTGATTACGTAAACTACTAAACGAAGTGCTAGTCCATGGGTGGTCAAGTGCGTTTAATGAATCCTGGCCTGAGTACTCAATAGCAAAAGCTGCATTACCACGATCGTTATCAAAGTTAGAGCCGTATGAAAACGTCGCTTTTTCGTTGTTGTAGCTGCTTAAATCGGCAAAACCACGTGTAACGCTAAAGTCCATGCCTTCAATGTTGTCTTTTAATATAAAGTTAACAACACCTGTTACCGCATCAGCACCGTATACAGCAGATGCACCACCAGTAATTATCTCTACACGTTCAACCCATACACTTGGAATAGTGTTGGTATCTACAGATTGAGAGCCTGCAGAGCTTGATACATGACGCTTGCCATTTACAAGTACCAAAGTACGATCTGTACCCATGTTACGTAAATCAAGAATATTTAAACCCGCAGTACCAATAAACCGGCCTGAGTTAGCCATAGAATATGTATTGCCAAGTGCAGGTAAGTTATTTAGCGCTTCACCAATGTTTACAGCGCCAGTGTTCATTAGCTGCTCGCCACTGATGACTGTAACAGGTGCAGGCGCAATAGCACCTTCACGTAAAATACGTGAACCCGTTACTTCAACACGTTCAATTTTTGTTGCTTGCTCATCTTGTGCAAGCACAGAATTACTTGCTGTTGCAGCAGCAGTAATTAATGCACATTTAATGCTAGTAGAAAGTAAGTTATGACGTTTCATTTGATTCCCAGAGAACATTTTTAGTAATTAAATACAATGTAGCTTTATTATGAGGGCGGCGATTATTGCATGCTGATTATTTTATTAAAAGTAGCTAACTCACTGTAAAGTAAGTAACTTGAAATAACCTGAAGAAATTTTGTTGTGTTTTTTGGTATTAATTACAAAAGCTTTTTAAATGATTTACTGAGGTTTTTTACATTTAGTTTTTCTTATGTATTTTAGTTATTAACATTGGTTTTTATTTGTTAAATTTTCAGTTGTTTTTTAAGTCAACTTTTTGCGGTTTATAATTATTCATATATAAATTTTTATTTATTTGAAGTTGCCAGTGAGTGTTATATGTACTTATTTGTAAAGGTTATGTGTGTTATTACTCTTTTAAAATGATTTTTATTAGATGTTTTTTATTCAAAAAAAATCGTTATTTGAATATTTTTCACTATTGCAGCTTTAAAATGATTAATTTGTAAACCCCCTTTACAGTTCAAAGTACTCATAACAGCTCGTAAAGTTACTTTACTACGTAAACTTGATACAATTTAGGTGTTTTTAATTAATAGGTTTGACCATGAAGTATTTAGTAATTATTTTTACCTTTGCGTTTAGTTCAATGTCTTTTGCGCAGCAAGAAGTCGATCTTGAAATAAATATGAAAAATACGGGCCTTGCTTATAAACAAGCAGTGCAGGCAACTCAACTTAGTGAATTTAATACTGCGATTGATGAATTTATAAAGCTAGTAAAAGTAAGTAAAACAGCTAAGTTTTACAAAAAACCTGAGCAGTCATTGCAGGGCCTTGATAAAGTGATTGCTCAAGCTGAACTTGCAAAAAAGGCAGCAAACGAGCAGGGGCTAAGTGCGGCAAAAGAACCACTGAAAAATATAGATAACTTACGTAAAAAATATCATGAGTTACACGAGCCTCCAGGGTTCTTTGAATTACTGTTCGGTTCATAAACCTAGACACTATGTATCTTTAGTAGCTACTTTTAAGCTAATTGCGTTAAAGGTATCTGCAGCAATAAATATAAGGAAACACAATGGAAATTTCAGTTTCAATGTTAGAAGGCCAAAAGCAAAGCGCTAAATTTGGCGACCTAGAAGTAATAAGCGATCAAAGCGTAAACGCTGGTGGCAATGCAGAGTATCCAGAACCGTTTGATTATTTTTTAGTAAGTATGGTTTTATGTGCAGGTTTTTATGCGCGTAAGTTTTGCGAGCAGCGTGATATTTCAACGCAAGGTATGACGCTTACTCAAAATAACGAAAATGTAGATGACAACGGTAAAAAGCTATTTTCAATTGAGATTAACTTACCTGATGGTTTCCCTGATAAGTATAAAAAGGCGCTTATTGCAGCTGTAAATACCTGTACGGTAAAAAAAGTAATTCAGGCAGTGCCAGAGTTTTCAGTAGTGGTAAAATAGTCCCTCTAAATTAGGTAGCTTAAGCAAGCTACCTAACTATATGTTGAGCATCCCCGTTTAACTTATTTCTTTTTCATTCCTTGTACTGCTTTAAAGCGTGGGTTGTTTTTACAAATTACAAATACGCGGCCTTTGCGTTTTACAATTTGACACCCCGGACGTTGCTTGGCACTTTTTAGAGAGCTTAATACTTTCATACCTTTTCCTTTTTAACAGTCGATAAACTTTTAAAACGACGATTAAACTGCGCAACGCGGCCATCTGTAGCGGTTGTTTTTTGCTTGCCTGTATAAAATGGGTGCGAGTCACTTGATACATCAATAGGTACGTATGGATATGTATTACCGTCTATTTCTACTGTGCGGCTCGTTTTTATGGTTGAGCCAATAATAAAGTAAGAATCGGCAGCGGTATCGTGAAAAGCAACCACGTGGTAATCAGGATGAATATTTGGTTTCATAATACGCCTCAATAAATGATATGTGATAGTATATCATTTTAATTTAACGTATTTATTCCCCCATTGCAAATTATTTAAATGTTCCTCAAAAAGGCCGTAATTGCTGGCTATTTGCGCAAACAAATCAAAAAATAAGCACTTGAATCAAAAATGCTGGCTATTGGCGTTTAGGCTGTTATAACTATATTTAAGAGTTAAAACGTTAACAAATACGGTTATAAAGTTATTACAGAGGTTATGTATGAGTGACGCAACACAACAACAAGAACAAATTGATCAAGGGGTAATGGAAACCCTAAGAGAGCGCGACCACAGTACCTTGGCGCAACAAGTAAATCCTTTAACCTGCAACCATAACGATATTGTAGAATTACTAGCGCGGTATATGGCACTAAGCGAGCAAGAAGATGATGAGCTGTTTGATGATTGGTTTGATAACCTAACTAAAGAGCAACATACTGTTTTAAAAGTATTTGAAGTTTACCGCGGACAATATGAGCACCAAAATTAAAGTATTTATTTTTGTAAGTATGCCAAATCCAGTGGTTATTTAAATAAAACTAAATAGCCACTACTACTTTTTCATTAAAGGGTAGCTATGTTGTATCAACCACTAATCCCACTTGCTTAAATCATAATTTTTTGCGGATTGAATCTTATCTTTATTTAGGCACGACTTACTGATATTTATAAATATTTATTTATTGCTATTTTTAGGTAATGTTCTAGTTTGAATAGGCAGACTGTTTATAATTTAAATAAGTTTATCGGATTATAAACTCGAAAATATTCGCTCCAGTTTTGTAATTTATAAAATATTTAAAATTAATAGAGCTTTAATGATTAAACCTGAGATTCCAAATAACGAAGCTGAGCGATTACACGCGCTTAGAGCATTAAAAATTCTAGATACGTCTCATGAAGAGCGCTTTGATCGTGTTACTCGTATTGCCAAGCGTATGTTTAATGTTTCTATTTCATTGGTTACTTTGATTGACGAAGACCGCCAGTGGTTTAAATCAAGGCAGGGGCTTGATGCGCCTGAGCTTCCTCGCGAAACCTCATTTTGTGGCCACACCATAAATCAGGACGAGTTATTAATAATCCCAGATACAGCAAAGGACGAAAGGTTTTTTGATAATCCCTTTGTTACAGGCGATCCTAAAGTACGCTTTTATGCAGGCTTTCCTTTAAAATTAAGGGAAGGAGTCATTATAGGCACTTTGTGCCTTGCCGATAATAAACCTAGACAACTCAATGATGAAGAAAAACAATTACTAAGAGATTTAGGCACGTTAGTCGAGCGAGAAATTCAATCAATTCAACTAGCCACAATTGATGAGTTAACAAGAATCTCTAATCGACGTGGCTTTTTAAACCTTGCCGAACATACGCTAAATGTATGTAGGCGAAACAAAGTATCAATGTCGTTTATATTGTTTGATCTCAATAAGTTTAAACAAATTAATGATATTTATGGACACCACGAAGGCGATTTTGTATTAAATAAATTTGCACAAATTATGCTTAGTTCATTTCGTGATTGTGAAGTCATAGGTCGACTTGGCGGAGATGAATTTGTTGCGATGTTAAGCGACTCAGACGAGACAAAAGCAGAGTTTGTTTTACAAAGGTTTGCGGATGCAATAGCGCATGCTAATAATACCTTAAACAAGCCATACAAAATTGATTACAGTGTAGGAGTAACACACTTTAAACACGATACAGGTAAATCAGTTGAGGATATGATTCAAGATGCTGATGTTGCAATGTATCAGCAAAAAAAGCAGCAATCACTTTAGTGAACTATTTAGTTTAATTGCTGCTTGAACTTCACTTAACTTCCTCATGCTAGTACGAATTTTATAATATGCCGTTATTCGCTATTGCAGTCATTTTTTGCTGCGGGTGATGCTAAAGACACATTTGGTTGCCAAACCCTGTTCCATATTTTATGAAGATTGTTTAAGTTTGGTCTTTGACTTATTTTTTCAAAGTTACCAATGCTCACTTCTGAATCATTTTTTTGACCCACTACAAAATTAAACACATAGTTGCACTCCATGCCCATACGTAAATCAGAAAGTACAATATTGCTTTGCTGTTGGCGCACCGAATAAAACCCTCTAGTAAACCACTGCAAGCGTTTTATAGCCCATTCATCGCTAATATTATTTAACAGTGAAGGCGTTGTTTGATAAGCCGTTAATGTTACATCGCTGGGCGCGTCAAATACTGATGCATAACCTTCGTAGTATTGTCCGTCAGACATCACAACAATACGCCACAGCAAAGTGGTTAGCGGAGCAGGCGTACTAACATACGCATTTACTGGTATTTGTCTGTTGTTGAGAGCCGTTTTTACTTTGTCATCAATATTTACTTTTAAAATTAAAGCGCAAAATAAATATAGACTACTTAAAACTAAAGCCGCTGCATTTACACGATAAGCCGTTGCTGCTTTTATTTTGGGTATTAGCGTACATATTACGCCAATTAATAAAGGAAGCGTGTAAGCGGGGTCAATAATAAACACACTAGAAACCGCAAAGGGGTACTCAGTAAAAGGCCAGAGTAGTTGTGTACCGTATACCGTTAGGCTGTCTAATAGGGCATGTGTAGATAAACTTAAAAATACTAGCCAAAACCAGCGCACTTTATAAATTTGCATTCCCGCGTGTACTTTTAATATTAGCCATACAATGAGCGGGCTAATTAATAAATGTATTAATAACGAATGGCTAAAGCCACGGTGATAAGTAAATGCTTCTACAGATCCGCCATATGGCAAAAATACATCTAAATCAGGGAGCGTGCCTAAAATTGCTCCCCATAAAACGGCTTTTCGACCTATTTTATTGCCTAACACCGCATAACCTACAGCACTGCCTAATGCTACCTGCGTTAAAGAATCCATTTTAATTAATACCTTTAATTACTACTTTTGTTATTTATACTTTTCGATTATTAAAAAGCGTCAAAAAATCGGTTAAAACATTTAATAAGTAAATCAATATACAGAGCTTATAAACTAAGCCTAGGCTTTATAAAATCTAAAAACGCTGTAATTCAAGATGATACCGTACTATTTTTTATAATACATGGCTTGTATAATTTCTCGGTTATTTGGCGAGCTAATTGCATTGGGTAACACTTCAACTAATTTACCTGTTTTTAGGTCATTGCCAATCATAAAGTGAGAAAGTAACGCAACACCTTGGTTTGCAATACACCGCTGGCGCACTGTTTCACCGCTGCTTGCGCTAAGCGAAAACGTAAATAAAGCGGGCTTTACTAACGGCCAGGTATTTAATTTAGGGGAGTCACTAAAACCAATTAACTTATGATTTTGTAAATCATCAATTTGCGCAATTGCTGTTACGCGTTACAGCGGTATGCATGATAAACGTGAAATTCAGCAAGTATAAAGTCTTAGCTGTTAAGGTTGAAACTAAAATTAATGACCTCATACCTGTTATGAGGTCATAGATTTTTAAGTGACAGTCGTAATAAGAAGTAAAAGGTGTATTTCGTAAAGCTTCAGTGAAGTTTGTATTTCAAAACCGATTATTTTATAAGGATAAACCATGACACAACGTGTAATAGAAATGCCAGAACTCGGTATGGGAACATTCCGCTTAGAGGGTGACACTGCCTATAACTCAGTAAAAATGGCGCTAGAAGTTGGGTTTCGCCATATTGATACCGCACAAATTTATGGCAATGAAGAGCAAGTAGGTCAAGCTATAAAAGACAGCAATATTCCGCGCAGTGAAATATTCTTAACCACCAAAGTGTGGAATAACAAATTAAATAAAAGCGACTTTATTCCAAGCGTTAAAAAGTCACTTGAAAAGCTACAAGTTGATTCGGTCGACTTACTGCTAATTCATTGGCCATCGCCTGCTAACGACGAGCCAATGAGTGAATATCTTACTGAATTATTAAAAGCAAAGCAGCTTGGTTTAACTAAGCACATTGGTGTATCTAATTTCACTATTGCAAACTTAAATGAAGCAATGCAAACGCTTGACTCACGTGAAATATTTACCAATCAGGTTGAGGTACACCCGTACTTAACTAACACTAAATTACGTGCTTTTTGTGCCCAGCACGATATTCATGTAACAGCTTATATGCCATTTGTTGTAGGTAAGGTGCTTAAAGATCAAACCATTATCGACATTGCTAAAAAGCATGATGCAGGCCCGGCACAAGTTGTTTTAGCATGGGTTAACGCCAATGGCATGACGACAATTCCATCATCAACTAAGCGTAAAAACTTGGAAGATAACTTTAACGACCATGTTAAATTAGATGATGAAGACATAGCCCGCATTGATGGCTTAGATTGTGGCGACCGACAAGCAACACCAGACTTTGCGCCGCAGTGGGATCAGTAAACTTACCTCAAACGCAAAGTTAAACCAAATATTTTAAGGTGTAGATTGTCTATACCTTAACTTTTATAAGGAATACACATGTTAACGGTTATAGCTGCACTGTCGTGCAAAAATATTGATACAGATGTAATGCTTACAGCACTTGAAAATTTACAAAAGTCATCGCGCCAAGAAGTAGGGTGCTTACGTTATGAATTATCGGTAAAAAGTGATGCTGAGCATACTGACTATGTAGTTAGCGAACAATGGGCGTCTGATGAGCACTTTGAAGCGCATAAAAACGAGCCACACTTTAAAGCGTTTGGTACGCAGGTTACTGGGCTTTTAACCAATAGTAGTATTGATGTATATAGAACAATTGGTTAAGCAGTTTTATACCACTTAGCTAAACTACATAACTAAGTAAATACTCAAATAGGTGCTGTTAACTTACATCACCTTTTATTCTTACACTTTAACCAGCCTAAATACTCTACTTCCCCAATATATCAATGAAATCTATTAGAACTCTTTTTTGTTAATTTGCAGTGTGGCGAAATCTAAAGTGCTCCATAAAATTATTAAAAGTCGTTTTTTGTATCACAAATTACTCTAATAAATGGCTTATTTAATTTATTGTTTACATTAAAGTTCTCTGGTGTAAATATAGAAACACTCATAGGCACTATTAAGTGCCTTAGCACATGGAAAGTATAGTGAACGATGTAACATCAATCACTAGAAAATAGCCAGCTAAAAAATCACAGCAAATAAAGCCTTAACAGCTTTAAGTTGTATCAATTTATATGGAAATAATAATGAAAAAATTAATCGCAATAGTAGCGTTGTTAGGCTTTGTTTCATTTGCACAAGCTAATGACAGTTTTGTAGTAAATGCCAAATTTTATGATAATAAAAATTTAATTGGTTCACCTGTTTTAGTAGTAAATTCAAACGAAGAGGCATCAGTTTCAGTTGATAACTCGTATAGTTTTGCTCTTACACTAACGCCAATTGATGACTCGACCGTAAGCTTAGCAACCGACCTGAAATTAGGTGAAAAACATATGGCACCTTCTTTAGTCGTTGAGCTGGGCAAAGAAGCAAGTATAAATATTGATGGTAAAGAGTTTTCAGTTTTAGTAAATAAATCAAGCAGCTAATAAGTTAGAATCGAGGAATATAATTAATGAGAAACTCAAGAAATGAAATAGTAAAATATGGAGTCTCTTTTGGTACAGCCCTAGCAATTGCTATTTCATGGAGTGCTAACGAGTCTGTGTTATGGGCAATTTTGCATGGTTTTTTATCTTGGTTTTATGTTATTTGGCATGTAATTACGCGATAAGTGTTTTCGCGTGTGCACGGATTGATTATGTAGACCGCGGTCAATGTTAATAGTCGAGTAATTACCATTTAAAACGATTAAGTTAAAAATATAAAAGGAATAATTAATAATGAAAGGTGCGGGTGGAAGCTCTGGTGGTATTGGGCATTTTTTTATTGGTTTGATTATGATGTGCGGTGGCTTTTATATGCTGCTAAACGCAATTTCGGTGACCTCTAATTTTGGACTAAGTTCTCGTATTTATAGTGTTAATGCTTTAGGTGGCTTTGGCGTTACAGGCGGCATGGTTATGATCCCCTTTATTTTTGGTGTGGGTCTGATTTTTTATAATTCTAAAAATATTTTAGGCTGGGTGCTATCGCTAGGATCGTTAACCGCACTAATATTTGGCGTTATATCGAGTGTTCGGTTTAGCATGCGAACTATGACGTCGTTTGATTTGATTGTTATTATAGTTTTAGCGTTTGGTGGCTTGGGGCTGTTTTTACGCTCGCTTAAATCTATTGATACTTAAATAATTACCACGCTTTGTTTTAAATACAATTTTAATTATAGGCATTTAACACGATGTACTAATGCCTAAATTAATAATGTAATCCTTCCTATTTACTGATTAACCAGTAACGTATTTTAAAGAGATTTATGTGAACAACTCAATACAGCTAAAACTAATTGCTACTCACTTAATGGCACAAAGAGAAGAAAACCCAGCACGTTCAAACTTTCCTAAAGAGTTGGTATTAGACTCGACTGACGATGCAATAGAAGTACAAAAGTTGATGATTTATTTAAATGATCAAACTGTATATGGCTGGAAGTGTATGCTGCCTTTAGATGATGGCTCAATTATATTAGCACCTCTTTTACATGCACCTATAAAACAAGCTGAAAATTGCCCACTGTATACAACAAAAGATAAAGCGCTGATAGAACCAGAAATTGCATTTATTTTGCAAAGCGATTTACCAAGTAATAAAACCTATACAAATGAAGACGTGGATACTGCATTTGCCAGCGCCCACTTAGCACTTGAGCTTATTCAAAAAAGGTTTGATGAAGACACTCCAAGCACTCACATTGAAAAGCTGGCCGATGGTTTATCTAATCAAGGCGTGTATTTAGGCCCAAAAATAGATAAAGCCAAAGCGTATAACGCAAGTAGTGTAAACATTAACGTTAAGCAAATTGAAGCTGAGTTAAGCTTGGCGGGTATTCACCCTGCAGAACTTGCGCAACTTCCACTTTATTGGGCGGTTAATTACTTATCAGCCAAAGGAATCAACTTAGAAGCAGGGCAAGTGTTTATAACGGGCTCTTACTGTGGTGTTGTTGAGCTTAATACCGATCAGTTAACCACGATTAGTTACGAAGACTTAGGGTCATTTAGCACTACGTTTTTATCAAAGTAAATTTAAACGTTATTTAATAGATAAATCGTACTTTAAAATAAGCGCATCTATGTAACGGGTGCGCAA
This sequence comes from Pseudoalteromonas sp. NZS127_1, assembly GCF_015864295.1. Classification (NCBI taxonomy): domain Bacteria; kingdom Pseudomonadati; phylum Pseudomonadota; class Gammaproteobacteria; order Alteromonadales; family Pseudoalteromonadaceae; genus Pseudoalteromonas; species Pseudoalteromonas sp. NZS127_1. Next base: position 21,410 of record NZ_JADYXO010000007.1, read on the forward strand.
TGTGTGTTGTTTTTCATGGTCGGCGCCGTGTCCTAGTGCTTTGTTTAAAAGCTTCATGGCTGGGTGTAGTAGCGCTCTTTCGTCTTGGTTTAAACTCGCTTTACTGCGCAGTTCGGTAATGTCGTCAACTAATAACCTGCCAATATCTACCGAGACTATTTCGTCTATTAATCCATTTTGAGTAAGCACGCCGTACTTACTGCATAAAAACTGTTGCCAAATTTGCTGCAAGTGCTCGTCTATTTCGCAGCCAAATAGCTCTTCGCTAAACGTAAATCCTTGCTGAGCGAGTTTAGTTAGGCTTGCAGTATATTGCTGTGCAAAATAATTAAAAGCATGGCTTGATGATTCTATTTTTTGTTTTAAAAGACCTTGACCCCAATTAACACAGCCGCGCGGGTAATAGTCGTCATACTCTTCGCATTCATACAAACCTGAATATGAGCTGCAGCTAAGTTGACTTTTAATACAGTAACTTGGTTTTGGGAAAACACTTCGCTCTTGCCAAGCTAAAAGTGTATCTGCATCTATATTTAATGCTTGGCACAGTTCATCGGTGTTATAAAAATGAGTTGCTAAGTAGTCAGATAAACGCATAAAGCCTCTGGTATCGTTAAAGATAAAATACTGTTCATATATACAGTTATTCATTTTGTATTACCAAACTTAATAACACAAGAAATTTTATAATTAAATGTAGGCTTACACCTCCAAAAGTACCGGCAATTATGTTACAAATAGCGCAAGTTTTATAAATAATGATTTTTTATGCGCACCCTAGACCAAATTAAACAAGCAAGCCTTATTACAGCTATTAAAACGCCATACTTAGCAAACGGTGAAATAGACCTAGCAAAGTACGATGAACTCGTAGAAATACAAATTGCAGCAGGCGTTGACGGCATTGTAGTTGGTGGCACAACAGGCGAAGGCCAGTTAATGAACTGGGAAGAGCATTTAATGCTTATAGCGCACAGTGCAAACAAGTATGGTGACAAACTGGTTATTGTCGGTAATACCGGTAGTAACAACACCCGTGAAGCGATTAAAGCAACTAAATATGGCTTTGCCAGCGGTATGGATGCAGCACTGCAAATTAATCCATACTACGGACGTACGTCTATTGCGGGTGTTAAAGAGCACTTTAAGCGTGTACTTGATATTGGACCTGCCTTTATTTACAACGTAGCAGGGCGAACAGGTCAAGACCTAACGCCTGATATTATTGAACCACTCGCTAAACATGAATATTTTATTGGTGTAAAAGAGTGTGGCGGTAATGAACGTATTGCCCATTATGAACAACAAGGTATTGCATGTTGGTCGGGTAACGATGACGAAAGTCACGATGCGCGCCACACACATAAAGCGCACGGTGTTATTTCGGTTACTTCTAACCTTATACCTGGTTTGTTCCGTCAGTTAATGGATACGCCAAGTAGCGAGCTAAATGCGTCGTTACAACCATTGATGAACTGGTTGTTCTGTGAACCAAACCCGATTGCAATTAATACCGCATTGATGATGACTGGCGCAGTAAACCCAGTATTTAGATTACCGTATTTACCGCTTAGTGATGAGCAGCAAGCCCAAGGCGAAGTGTTAATTAATGAGTTAAATAACAACGATGTTGTTGGCGGCACAGCTAAGTGTATAAAGCAGGACGATATAGCCCTCCTTTCCTAGCAATATGAGCAAGCACTGAACAAAGTGTTAGTTCAGTGCTTTTTGTTAATGATTATTTACTTCTATTGCTAAAATCGGTAAAATTCCTTCCCTTATATCTTATAAAATATGCAGAGCTGTGAAATTTGTTGTTGAAGAACTCGCTATATGGATAAAGCCCGAACAGCGACAAATAAAAGAGAGTAATTGGTTTGATTCCTCCGTATTAAATCTTAGTTGGGTGCCTGCTATGCAGCGACGCCGAATGACTTCCTTTATTAAAATGGCACTCTTTAGTGCTCATCAAGTAAGCACTCAAGGTAACTATGTTAATTTACCGAGTGTTTTTTCTTCTCGCCACGGTGATTTTCACAAAACGTCTAACTTACTTATTGATGTAGTAAATGATCAGCCACTGTCGCCCACTGGTTTTGGGTTAAGTGTGCATAATGCCGCATCGGGACTTTTTGGGATAATACAGGGTAATACAAGTGCTACAAATGCTATAGCTGCAGGAGCCGAAAGCTTTATTTATGCACTCGTAGATGGCTTTGTAAGACTTGCTGATAACGATCAGCAACACATGTTAATAGTTCATACCGACGAGACTCTCCCCGATATTTACGCTCAGTACGCCGATGAACAGCAAATAGCACACTCTATTGGTTTAATAATAAGAGCGCCGCAAAAAGGCGAACCCCATTTTAGTTTAAACAAAGTATTTAATACGGGCATGGAAAAAAGCGACTTACCAATGAGTATTCAATGCGCTAAAGCTTTGTATGAGCGAAGCAATACATTACTTGTTCATAACACGCTTGAGCACGATTGGCAGCTTACATACCATGCTTAAAAATGTACAAAGGTTATGTGGGTTGATTTGGCGGATTATTGCTACTGCATTTTGCTTTTCAGTTTTTGGGGTTGGTGGTTTACTATTAGCCTTTATTGTTTTTCCTGCTCAGCGCCTATTTCAAAGTGACTCAGTTAAACAAAAGATTAAGGCTCGAAAAACAGTACATTACAGCTTCAAATGGTTTGTTAGTTTAATGCATGTAACGGGCGTTATTCGATTTCATGTCAACGATAAAGCAAAAATTGAAGGCTTAAAAGGGCAACTGATATTAGCAAACCATCCTTCTTTAATTGATGTTGTTGTTTTAATTTCGGTAGTAAAAAATGCAGATTGCGTAGTAAAGGCGCATTTATTTAAAAATCCTTTTATGCGCGGCGTTATTAAAAGCACCGGCTATATAAGTAATGACGATCCGCAGGAGCTATTACGAGAATGCGAGCGCAGTTTGCAAAAGGGTAATAACTTAATTGTATTTCCTGAAGGGACACGGACAGAGCCTCACAAAACATTAAAGTTTAAACGAGGCGCTGCAAATATTGCAATTAGATGTCATGCGCCCATTACTACTTTTTTAATTAAAATGAAGCCAAACACTTTAACCAAAGGCACACCTTGGTATAAGGTCGCGCCATATCAGGCGCATTTTACAATGGGGCTTGCGAGCCAGCAGTTTAATTGTGCAACGTACGACAGCGATATGCCTGCGATGCAATCACGCCAATTGACTAAAGATTTACAACATTATTTTACACAAGAGCTAAAAAATATATGAGCGAATTAAAAGAACAAATAAAACAACTGATTATCTCAAGCCTTGACCTTGAAGACATGACCACTGCTGACATACAAGATGATGACGCTTTATTTGTAGATGGCCTAGGACTAGACAGCATAGATGCATTAGAGCTTGGTCTTGCGATAAAGAAGCAATTTGATGTGAAAATAGATGCAAACTCTGATCAAACTAAAGCGCACTTTGCCTCAGTTAATTCTTTAGCAAAATTTATTGAACAAGCACGTTCTTAATATATAAAAGTAGGAAGAAAGATGAAAACCGCTGCTGAAATTTATGATGTATTACACGGCATTTTAGAAAACGAATTTGAAATAGACCCAGAAGATATTAGCTTAGAGGCTAACCTGTACCAAGATCTTGATTTAGACAGTATTGATGCAGTTGACTTAGTTGTAAAATTAAGAGAAATCACAGGTAAAAAAATTGAGCCTGATGCCTTTAAGCTTGTGCGCACAGTGCAAGACATAGTCACCGAAATAGAAAAGTTAGTTAACTAATACTATGTTAAAAGCAGTTTTAACAACGTTAATTATGATTTGCTTGGCTTGCTACCCTATTATTGTGTACGTAGGCCTTACGCGTTTTAATAGTCAGATTATTACAGTATTACTGCTATTTTTACTCGGGCTTAGACTTTGGTTAAGCAAAGCCCTGTTTGATAAAATGCCGTGGTTAAAGCCCGCTACATTTTTAGCAGCCATTACTATTTTGATTTCCAAGGTAATGGATAGCGACTTAGGGCTGCGTTTGTATCCCGTAATCATTAATTTAGTTATGTTAGTTGTGTTTGCGTATTCTTTGTATAAAGGGCCTTCTATTATTGAAACCTTTGCGCGCATTACTGAGCCCTCACTTGATGAAAACGGTGTAATTTATACAAAAAAAGTAACGCTAGTGTGGTGTGTGTTTTTTGTATTAAACGGTGGTATTGCCCTGTACACCAGTATTTTTAGTAGCCTAGAAACCTGGGCTTTTTATAATGGTTTTATTGCTTACTTAGCTATGGGCACATTGTTTGCTATAGAGTGGCTAGTCAGACAAAAAGTAAAAAGGAACGCCGGTGTTTAATGCTTTTCAAAGTAATGCGATAAGAACATGTTTTAATCATACTGATAATGATATTTCGGAGCGTCAGTTTGTTAGTGATATAAACGAAGTTTTAGCAAAACTATCAACGTTAAATGCTAAATCATCGGTTGTTTTATACACCACAGACACCTACAAATTTGCCGTGTACTTATTTGCTTTGGCACTACACGGAAACACAGTGATTTTGCCGCCTAATGGGCAACCTGCAACGTTAAACTCCTTGCTTAAACAAACACCTTTTTTTATTGGTGAGTCTGAATTAGTAGCCGATTTAGAGGCTGATTTTTTAGATATAGGCACCTTAGTCAATCAACCTCACTTTGTATCTATTGAAACAATTAAGTGGCCTCAAGAAGGCACAATTGTTTTTTACACGTCGGGCTCGTCGGGTAAAGCAAAGCCAATTGTAAAAACGTGGCAGGTAATAAATAAAGAATTAAGTACATTAATTAATAGCTACGCATTGATTGATAATCCTATTTTTATAGCGAGTGTTTCGCATCAGCATATATACGGCTTATTGTTTAGATTATTGTGGCCATTACGTGCAGGAAAGGTTGTAAATACAGAACTATTGCATTACCCAGAACATATAGCTACAAAGCTCAAGTTATTTAAAAAAGTAGTGTTTGTTTCAAGCCCAGCGCAGTTAAAACGGTTATGTATTGATAATGTTTTAGTGGATGATAAGTCTCATTTACAATGGGTTTTTTCATCAGGTGGACCGCTATTAAACGAAGATGCTGTATCGTTGTTTACGCAATTAAATAAACCAGTTACACAAGTTTTTGGTAGTACCGAAACCGGTGGTATTGCATATCGACAAGTTACTTCACTTGAAAAGGTTAGCCTTTGGCAGCCATTTTCGGGTATTAAAGTACGGGCTTTGGACGATCAGCGTTTAATTTTAAACTCACCGCTCGTTCGCGACAAAAATTACCCTTTAGATGATAGAGGCGAAGTACTTAAAAATGGTCAATTTAGATTATTAGGCCGATTCGATCGAATTATAAAATTAGAAGAAAAACGATTAAGTTTAGATGAGCTAGAACAACATTTGTGTACTAGTGAGTGGGTAAGTGAAGCTAAAGTAATCGCCTTGCCTGGTGAGCGATTAATTGTAGGCGCTATTGTTGTGCTTACGCATAAAGGGCAGATATTTTTTAATGGTGACGGTAAGTTAGCTACAAATAATTTATTAAAAGCGCATGCATTAGCGCGCTTTGAGCGAATTTGTATCCCTAAAAAGTGGCGTTTTGTAGATCAATTACCATACAACTCACAGGCAAAGTTAAATTTAAAAGCATTGGAGAGTCTTTTTGCAAAAGTTGACTAAAACACAGCCTGATTTACTGTCTTGTGAAAAAGCAGAGCAAAAGTATAAATTAAGCTTACTAGTTCCTCATGATTTAGATTATTTCAAAGGACATTTCACTGATGGCCCAATACTCGCAGGTGTTGTGCAATTAGACTGGGCTGTGGCTGCAATTTGTAAATATTATAATGTTCAGCAATCTGTTAAAAATGTTGAAGTATTAAAGTTTCAGGTAGTGATTACCCCAAGTATAACAATCGAATTATTGCTTGAGCAAAAGGCAGAGAATAAATATACCTTTTCGTATAATTCAAACAAAGGACAGCATGCATCTGGCCGTGTTGTTTTTGATAGCCTAATAAATGAATAATTTTTGTATTGTTATCCCAAATTATAATCACATTACGGTTATTGATGATGTACTGAGCCAATTATCGTCATTTAATCTTCCTATTATTATGGTTGATGACGCAAGCAACGTCGAAGCTAAAAATGTGTTTAGTAAGCTTGATGCAAAACACGCGCAGTTGAGTGTAGTTACCCACGACGATAATCAAGGCAAAGGCGGCGCGGTACAAACCGGCTTAAAGCAAGCATATAAGCTAGGTTTTTCGCATGCGATACAGGTTGATGCTGATGGTCAGCATGACTTATCTGATATTGAAAAACTAATAGCGCTTTCAAACGCTCAGCCTAAAGCGCTTATAAGTTGTTGCCCAATATATGACGATTCAGTGCCTAAACACCGTTATTTAGCACGTTATTTAACGCATGTTTGGGTATGGATTGAAACGTTAAGTTTTACAATTGTAGATTCGATGTGTGGCTTTAGAGTGTATCCGCTTGAGCAAAGTACAAAGCTAATTGATGAGGTATCGCTTGGAAAACGCATGGATTTTGACCCCGAAATTTTAGTGCGTTTATATTGGCGCAATGTGCCTTTTGTATTTTTACCTAGCCAAGTAATTTACCCCGAAAATGGGCTTTCTCATTTTCAGCCATTACACGATAACGTGCGTATTTCGTGGTTACACACCCGCTTGTTTTTTGGAATGTTGATTCGCTCTCCTGTGTTAATTTGGCATAAATTAAAGAGGCGTTATGGCCGCTAAACACTGGTCTAAAATGCAAGAACGCGGTAATTTTTTAGGTATTCAAATACTGTTATTTGCTCATAAATTACTGGGTAGAAAAGGGCTGTGGATTGTTTTGTTTCCTGTGGTCTTTTATCTTTTTTTAACAGGAAAAGTAGCGCGTGTAGCATCTAAAGCGTTTTTAGAGCAAGTTAATGTTTACCAAGGCTGCAAACAACCTGTTACGTTTAAAATGCAATTAGCGCACTTTTGTAGTTTTGCAGATAGCGCATTAGATAAAATTGATGCTTGGCTTGGGCGAATAACCCAACGTGATATTAAATACACGAATGAGCATTTATTTGCTGAGCTAGATGAGCAAAATCAAGGGGCTATTTTTATAGGTTCTCACTTGGGTAATTTAGAGGTGTGCAGGGCACTTAGCCAGCACCGCAGCAGTAAAAAAATAAATGTACTGGTGTTTACCCATCACGCTGTTGAATTTAATAAAATGCTTAAAAAGATTAACCCAGATGTGTCGGTTAATTTAATACAAGTGACTGATATGGGGCCTGACTTAGCTATTTTACTAAAAGAAAAAGTAGAGCAGGGAGAAATAATCGTTATTGTTGGCGACAGAACAAGCACAACAACGGCTTCTCGGTCGGTACAGGTGCCTTTTTTAGGCAAAAATGCCCCATTTTCACAGGGGCCTTTTATATTAGCCGCGCTGCTTGATTGCCCTGTTTACTTTTTGTTTTGTTTAAAAGATAAAAAAAGCAAAAAGTATCAAGTGATATTTGAACATTACAGCCAATCATTAAAAATGCCTCGACGAGAGCGACAGCAGGCGCTAACACTTATTATTACTGACTATGCACAGCGTTTGAGTTATTACGCAGCTTTATATCCTTATCAGTGGTTTAATTTTTACGATTTTTGGAAAAGTGATCAGCAGGTAGTGCGCGATCAATCAATGGAGAACAAGTGTGACTGAACAAAACATACAGCTTTTTGGCAATCAGCGATTATCAATTGAAGATATTGTTCGAGTTGCCTTTAATGAAACACAAGTGCAATTAAATAGCTGTGAAAATTTTAGCGTTAAAATTAATAGCGCTTTGCGTTTTTTAGACACACTTTTAAAAGAAGATGGCGTGATTTACGGCGTTACTACTGGTTACGGTGATTCTGTAACGGTGGCTGTACCTCTTGATTTAGTTGATGAATTACCTCTGCATTTAACTCGCTTCCACGGCTGTGGACTCGGGGATGTATTTAATAAAGTGCAAGGGCGTGCAATTTTAGCGACCCGCTTAACATCACTTTCACAGGGCTACTCTGGTATTAGCTGGGAAATGCTGCACCTACTTAAAGATTACTTAAATAACGATATAGTGCCTGTGATCCCGCAAGAAGGGTCAGTAGGTGCCAGTGGCGATTTAACACCGTTATCTTACGTTGCAGGTGCGATGGTAGGCGAGCGTGATGTGTTTTACAAAGACCAAGTACGTAACAGTGCTGAAGTTATGAAAGAAGTTGGCTTAGAACCACTAACACTAAGGCCAAAAGAAGGTCTTGCCGTTATGAATGGCACAGCGGTAATGACTGCATTAGCGTGTTTAGCGTTTGATAGGGCTAATTACTTAGCTAAACTGGCGAGCCGTATTACTGCATTATCAAGCTTAGCGCTTAAAGGAAATAGCCATCATTTTGATGAGATATTATTTTCAGTTAAGCCACATCCTGGGCAGCAACAAATTGCACGTTGGATAAGAGACGATTTAAACCATCACGATCACCCTCGTAATGCAGACAGACTTCAAGATAGGTATTCAATCCGTTGTGCACCCCATGTTATTGGTGTGCTGCAAGACAGTCTTCCGTTTTTTAGGCACATGATAGAAAACGAGCTTAACTCAGCAAACGATAACCCAATAATTGACGGCCAAGGTGAGCATGTATTACACGGCGGGCATTTTTACGGAGGCCATATTGCAATGGCAATGGATAGCATGAAAACAGCCGTTGCAAACCTTGCTGATTTAGCCGACAGACAAATCGCTTCTTTGGTTGATACTAAGTACAACAATGGGCTACCTTCAAACTTGTCTGATAGTGCACCAGAGCGCCGTTATATTAATCATGGTTTTAAAGCGGTTCAAATTGGCTGTAGTGCTTACACAGCAGAGGCATTAAAGCTAACCATGCCGGCCAGCGTTTTTTCTCGCTCTACGGAGTGTCATAATCAAGATAAAGTGAGTATGGGAACTATTGCGTCTCGCGATTGTTTACGTATTTTACAGCTAACAGAACAAGTGTTAGCAAGTACGTTATTAGCAAGTATTCAAGGTGTTAGATTGCGTATAAAACAAGGCGATCTTGAGTTTTCGACTTTAACGCAAGATATGCAAAACATGTATACCGATATAACTGATTACTTTGAAAACCTCACTGAGGATAGACCAATGGAAGCCGTGCTAAGGCAAACAATAGGGTATATTCAAACTAAACGTTGGGCGTTGTATGAATAGTAAAGGTGCATTATTAACGCATGTTGTAGAAATTGAAATTCCATTTCATGACTGCGATCCAATGAATGTTGTATGGCATGGTAACTACCCACGTTACTTAGAAGTAGCGCGCTGCGAGTTACTGCGTTTATTTGATTATGATTACCCACAAATGCATGAATCGGGCTACGCGTGGCCTATTGTTGATATGCAAATAAAGTATGTCGCCTCAGCAGTATTTACTCAAAAAATTAAAGTAGCGGCTTATTTAAAAGAATACGAGAATAGACTACGGATTGATTACGTAATCACTGACTCGCTAACTAATAAGCGCCTTACTAAAGCCTCAACCACGCAAGTTGCGGTTGAGGTTAGCTCCAAAGAAATGCAATTTGAATCACCCGCTATTTTATTTAATAAGTTAAAAGCGGTTTTGAATTAAATTTTTATTTTATAGGCGATTAAATGAATTTTTTAAAATGTTTTACATTGAGCATAGCCATTAGCTTTTTGCTGTTTTGCTCTGTAGTAAATGCAGCAGCTATTAAAGGTGAGTTTAAGCAATATAAGCAATTTAATGGATTTGCTAAGCCTTTTATTTCGTCGGGTGTTTTTTCGTTAATTGATGAAAAGCTAATTTGGCAAGTGAAAATGCCTGTTGAGAGTATGCTCATAATAGAAAACGGCAAAGTGCTTGCACAAAATGCCAATGGTGAGTTAATACCACAACCCGGTAGCGAGCAATTTGTAGGATTACTGAGTGACTTACTTAGCGTAAATATGAGTGCTCTGGAAACACGTTTTGACATTGCTAAAATGCAAGACAGTTGCACACAGTTAATACCAAAAGAAGCGATGCTACAGCAATTATTTAGTGATTTTATTTTATGTGAAACTGCTAAGCAAGTGAGCAGTATTACACTAAATGAGCACTCAGGAAATAACACAAAAATTGAGTTTACTTATTCCAAATAAAATTATGTTTTTAAATAATGCAGTGGTTAATTAAGGGAATAGTGCAGTGACAAAACGAATTACCGTTATTGTAGGGTGGTTTAGCAGTTTAATTTTACTTTTTGCTGCAGCTTTTTGGCTGTCTAAACCAACGTTTAGCGCCGATATGTTTAGCTTATTGCCAAAGTCGCACTCCCAAATTGCACATGCGGAAGATGTTTTTTTTCAGCAAAATGCTAACCGTATTATGTTCTCGTTTGCAGGAAATAATAAAAATAAAGCATTTGATGATTTCCAAAAATGGCTCGACGATAATGCAATTAAAAGCACATTTAACTTTCCGTCCGTTAACGATTTAGCGCAAACATTCTCACCTTTCAAACATGCGTTATTAAGTGATACTTACAAGCAAACATTAAGCAAAAAAACAACGTTTGAACATTATTACCTTGAGCAATTAAATCAGTTAGGCAACCCATTTGTAAGTGCTACCTTAAGCAAAGATACAAGTTTGAGCCTAGCGGCATTTATAGAAGATAACTTAAAACAAAGCCAATTGTTTACGCTTGAACAAGGTCGTTTAACTCGACGTTTAAAAGGCGTTGAATACCGTGTCATTTTGGCAAACTTAGCGCCCGAAAATTTAGGGGTTAATAAATCAATTGATTTAGCTGGCGCGATAATTAAACAGATCAATATACTTAATAAAACCTACCCTGATTTAAGCATTACTTACTCTGGTGTGCTATTTCATACGGCTGAAAATGCTAAACAAGCTAAATACGAGATGAGCCTGTTTGGTGGCATTAGCTTATTAGCCCTTATTGCTATGGTATTTTGGGTGTTTAGGCGTTTAAACAGTATTTTATTAGCAAGCTTTACCGTACTGAGTGCACTTATTGGCGGCGCTATCGCTATGGTGTTGCTGTTTAATACTATTCATTTATTAACGCTTGTTTTTGCAGTTACCTTGATTGGTATTGCCATTGATTATGCATTTCATGGTATGACTGATTTAGCCAAAAAAGAGCATGAAAAAGGCTACAGCAAAGGGACACAATCTGCGCTTTTATTGTCTCTTATTACGACTACGTTGGGTTATTGCTGCTTACTAGGTGCGCCACTAACGTTATTATCTCAAGTTGGTGTGTTTGTTATTGCGGGTTTAGTGAGTGCTTGGCTATTTACAGTTTTAGTTTTGCCATTGTGGCAATCTACACTCACGTTATCGCCTTCGAGTTTATTGATGAGTCAAAAGCTCATTAAGGTTTTTTTATACTGCAATAGTTTAAAAAAACCAATACTCATTACGTTATTAGTCCTTATAAGTGCGTTATTTTTAATAAAACCTATTAGCTTTAATGATGATGTAAAGCTATTAAATGCAAGCTCCGAACATTTAATGCTAAACGAAAAAAAGCATTTGTTATTACTTGGGCAATGGGACACCCAAGTTGTTTTTATGTTTGCAGATAGCGACGAAGCGCTATTACAAAAGCAAGAACAGTTTTTAAAACGCTTAACCCAACTAAACCCTAATTTTAAACATAATAGCATTAGCCATTGGTTGCCTAGTTTACAAAAGCAGAGCGATAACCAAGCCTTGTTTGAACAGGCTAAAAACAAAGGGACTTTGGATATTGCAGAGCGCGTTACAGGGCAAGCGTTAGTAAGTACAAAGGCACCGTTACTCACTTATGAAACACTCGCCACGAGTACATTTAAACCATTACTGCTTTCTCAAATGGTTGTTGAGTCAGAACAATCGATAACGTGGGTGTCTATTTCGGGTATTTCATCTGATCAACTAATTAATGAGGTTGAAAAAAACAATGGAATTTACCTTTATAATAAACCTAAACAAATTAGTGCTTTATTAAGTGATTACCGTGAATATTTACTATTAAGCCTAGTGCTTGCGGGTTTTATTAGTTGGCTGCTTTTTAGTTGGCGATTTACGATTAAGATAGCGCTGCTGCAGGTGACCATTTTATCTGTTGTGGTGTTGAGCATGCTTTGGGTATGTAATGCGATTCAAGGTAGCTTGTCGTTATTTAATTTACTCGGTGCGTTACTTGTTATTGCCTTAGCAATTGATTACCTCGTTTTTTATCAAATAAATAAGTTAGAGCCCAAAAATGTGTTAGCGATTAGCTTATCGGCTGCGTCATCAATGTGGGTATTTGGCATGTTGAGTGCATCTGATACACCCGCTATTTTTAGCTTTGGGCTGAGTGTAATGGTAGGGATTTTAGCTATTTACTTTTTATCACCGCTGAGTGTTTTAAAGCCTCAAAAGGAACAATAATTTGAATAACCTTGAGCAGTACGATGTTGTTGTTATTGGCGCTGGGCCTTCGGGTGCATTGGCTAGTAGTCTTTTAGTTCAAAAGGGATGGCGGGTACTGGTACTTGAACAGCAGGTGTTTCCACGTTTTTCAATTGGTGAAAGCTTACTGCCGCAATGTATGGCGTACTTAGAAGACGCGGGTTTAATCGATACACTACATGACAATGCAGCGGCTTTAGGTTTTCAGTTTAAAGATGGCGCTGCTTTTCATCGGGCAGGGCAAAATACAACTATAAATTTCACTGAAAAATTTACTAAAGGCCCAGGCACTACGTATCAAGTGAAAAGAGCCGACTTTGACAAATTATTAGCAGACAAAGCACAAGGACAAGGCGTAGAAATCAGATATAAGCACACGGTGGTTGACTACTGTGATGAGCCAAATGGTGCATCATTAGTGGTACACAATGAACAGCAGCAAGCTTATCGCGTTAATGCCCGATTTGTATTGGACGCAAGTGGCTTTGGGCGTGTATTACCAAAATTGTTAGATTTAGAGCTTCCTTCTAACTTTCCTGTTCGAAGCGCTTATTTTAGTCACTTTAAAGACAATATTAGTGATACAAGCTTCGATCGAAATAAAATTTTGATTACCGTACACCCTCAATATTCAGACGTGTGGTATTGGCTTATTCCCTTTAGTGATGGTACTGCGAGTATTGGGGTTGTGGCCCAGTCAGAGCGTTTTAATGATGATGAATCTAGCGATTTACTAAATCAATTTATAGAGCAAGACCCTTATTTAAAAACACTATTAGCACAGCGTGAGTTATTAACTCCAGCAAAAAATATAAAAGGCTACTCGGCAAATGTGAGTAAGTTATATGGTAAGCACTTTGCTTTATTGGGTAATGCGGGGGAATTTTTAGACCCGGTATTTTCATCAGGTGTAACAATTGCACTCAAATCTGCAAATTTAATTGCCCCACTTGTTGATCGCTATTTAAAAAACGAAGTCGTCGATTTTGACGCTCACTACGCACAGCCATTACAAGCTGGGGTCGATTGTTTTAGAACATTTGTAACAGGGTGGTACGATACGCGTTTTCAGGATGTGATATTTTACTCTGAACAAAATACTCAGGTGCGAGAAATGATTAGTGCTATTTTAGCGGGTTACGCATGGGATACAAATAACCCATTTGTTGCACAAAGTGAACGCCGTTTAAATGTGTTGGCTCAGTTATGTCAAAATTAATTAAGTATGCGGTGTGTAGTGTATTTATATTTGCTGTATTGAGCGCATGTACGAGTTTTACAGCATCTAAAAATAGAGTGTATCTATCACCTAATATTCAATTAAATATTAATAGCGTGCCAGCACAAATGTTTGATAAGTCTTGGCAGCATGTTTTGTATATTACGAATCAGCAAAAAACACACACTGTATTTGCCCAATTAGCTATAAATGACAAAGGTGCAATTAAGTTATTGTTAATGACAGTGCAAGGCTTTCCGATTATGGAGCTTGAAAAACCTTTAAATGGCCCAGTAAAAACACGAAATATGCTGGCGGTAGAAGGGATAGACCCTCATTATATTTTGGCGGATATTGCATTAGTACATTGGCCAGTAGCATTTTTACAAAAGCAGTTAGAGGGTGCTTTAATAGAGCAGGTTGGCTCTAATCGGCAGGTATTTAACGATGAGGGTACATTTATCACCATTGACTATAGTGATGAGTCGACAACGTTGAACAATATTTTACATCAGTATCAAATAACATTTAAAAAGGTAGAACAGTGACATATTGGCTGAATGATTTAGGCATTGTGAGTGCGATGGGCATAGGCCAAGATGCAACCACAACAAGCTTAAATAAATATAACCCTGCAACTCCTTTATTAACTTTAAATAAAAGTTTAAGTGCTGAGCAAACTCCGCTGTATGTCGGGCAAGTTCAGTCTATTGCTTTATCAAATAATAAACGTATCAATACATTTATTGATCTAGCTTTAGAGCAGATTAAGCCAACCTTAGATAAACTTTCGCATATTAATAAGTCGCGTATCGCAATTGTAATGGGTACTAGTACATCAGGTATTCATGATGGCGAAAGAGCGCGTAAAAGCTATGAAAGTACAAAACTCTGGCCTGATGACTTTAGTTACAGTGATCAAGAGTTAGCAACACCCGCTCATTATATTGCACATAAAATAGGGGCTCTAGGGCCTTGTTACAGTATTTCTACTGCGTGCACGTCGAGTAGCAAAGCGTTAATTAGCGCCCGAGCTTTGCTAAATGCTGATTTAGCCGATGTGGTAATTTGTGGTGGTGCGGATAGTTTGTGCCAATTAACAATTAATGGCTTTGACTCGCTCGCTTCTTTAAGCTCGGGTTTATGCCAGCCTTTTTCTAGCACCAGAGACGGCATTAATATTGGTGAAGGGGCCGCTTTATTTGTAATGACTAAAAATAAGCCAATAACAAATAACGGCGTTATGTTACTAGGCAGTGGCGAAAGCTCAGATGCGCATCATATGTCAGCCCCCGATCCTAATGGGATGGGCGCCCAAGCCTCAATGGAAAAAGCACTAAAAAGCGCAAAGTTATCCTGTGGTGATATTGATTATATTAACGCTCACGGTACGGCTACTGTAAAAAATGACGAAATGGAAGCACTTGCAATTAATCGCGTGTTTGGCAACAATACCCCGCTTAGCTCAAGTAAGCATTTAACAGGGCATACTCTTGGTGCTGCAGGTGCCATTGAAGCCGGTATATGTTGGTTATTATTAAAAGACAGCGGCCAACATATGCTGCCGTATAATGCGATTAAAGAAGGCAGTGATTTGGCTGATATAAAAATAATAAAACAAGCGTTTAAGCCCGCTCTTAAATACTGCTTATCTAATTCATTTGCGTTTGGCGGTAATAATGCCAGCTTAATATTGGGAGTTAACGTTGACTAATTACCCTATAGAGCAAGTAGTCCCGCATGATGCGCCTATGATTTTAATAGATAGCCTTTTAACACACAGCGAAGATGAAGCTCAATGCGGCGTTACTATCACTGAGCAAAGCCCTTTTTTTAGTCCTGTAATTAACGGCGTACCTAGCTATATTGGTGTTGAGTACATGGCGCAGTCTATTGCCGCTTACGCTGGTGCGTTAGCGAATGATGAAAATAAACCTGTAAAAATTGGTTTTTTAATTGGCACGCGAAAATATCAAACTTATCAACCGTGTTTTAAAAACGGCAGTAAGCTGACTATTGAAGTGAAAAAGCTATATCAAGAAGAGTCAGGTTTAAGTGTATTTGAATGCCAAATACTCGCGTGTGAAACTCTACTTTGCCAAGCAAAAATCAATGTATTTCAGCCTGAAAACCCGTTGGAATTTATAAGAGAAAATCAATGACAAAAAGAATTTTAGTTACGGGTTCAAGCCGTGGTATTGGTAAAGCTATTGCGTTAAAACTTGCTGAGCAAGGGTTTGATATTGCAGTACATTGCAGAGCGGGTGTTGAGCAAGCTCAAGCAACATGCGATGAAATTAATGCATTAGGTAGAGCCACCAGTTTATTACAATTTGATGTATGTGACAGAGAGCAGGCCAAAGCACAAATAATAGAAGATATAGCTCAGCATGGCGCTTATTATGGCGTGGTGTGTAATGCAGGTATTACTAACGATATGGCATTTCCTGCTATGCAAGGGGAAGACTGGGATTGTGTAATACGTACAGGCCTTGATGGGTTTTATAATGTAGTACACCCAACTGTAATGCCTATGGTACAAAGCCGTAAAGGTGGGCGAATAATTACAATGTCATCGGTGTCAGGTATTGCAGGTAACCGAGGACAAGTAAATTATAGTGCAGCAAAAGCCGGTATTATTGGGGCCACTAAAGCACTTGCATTAGAATTGGCAAAACGCAAAATCACAGTTAATTGTGTGGCACCTGGTTTAATAGAAACCGCGATGACTGATGAATTACCTATTGATGAAATGATGAAAATGATACCCCTTAAACGCATGGGGAGCGTTAAAGAAGTTGCGGGAACAGTCGCTTTTTTAATGTCTGATGATGCAGCTTACATAACACGCCAAGTGATTTCGGTTAATGGTGGCATGGTTTGATTAAACGCGTTGTTGTAACAGGGATGTCGGTGGTCACTGCATTGGGCGATGATTGGTCTGAATTCAAACAAGCCTTAATTAAAGGCGAAAATGCTGTTGTTACTATGCCAGAGTGGGATATAGCTGACGACCTCAATACTCGTTTAGCCGCGCCAGTTAAACACTTTGAGCGACCAAGTCATTACAAACGAAAACAAGTCCGTTCAATGGGGCGAGTGTCACTTATGTCAACTCGTGCTACTGAATGCGCACTTGAACAAGCCAAATTACTCGAGCACGAAAGTCTAACAGATGGCTCTACGGGCATAGCGTATGGCTCATCTACTGGCTCTACTGAGCCACTACTCGCCTTTTCAAATATGATGGAAACGGGGTCGATGTCAGGTGTAACAGCCACGAGTTACATTAAAATGATGGCGCATACTGCCCCTGTAAATGTTGGTGTGTTTTTTGGTTTAAAAGGGCGTGTTATAACAACAAGCTCTGCTTGTACATCGGGATCTCAAGGAATAGGCTTCGCCTATGAAGCGATTAAGTTTGGCCGACAAAAAATAATGGTGGCTGGTGGAGCTGAAGAGTTATGTATTACTGAAGCCGCCGTATTTGATACGCTTTATGCAACATCTACAAAAAATGAAACACCAAAACAAACACCAAGACCTTTTGATAAAAATCGCGATGGCTTAGTGATAGGCGAAGGCGCGGGTACACTTATTTTAGAAGAATACGAACATGCAAAAGCGCGCGGAGCAACAATATTAGCTGAGGTGGTTGGTTTTGGTTGTAATTCTGATGGACAGCACGTTACTCAACCAACATCAAAAACAATGCAACTAGCGATAGAAATGGCACTGCAAGATGCCAATTTAGAACCAGAAAAAATTGGTTACGTTAATGCTCATGGTACATCAACAGATAAAGGTGATATTGCCGAGTCTCACGCAACGTTTAAAGCATTGGGCAGCAAACCTATTAGCTCGTTAAAAAGTTATTTGGGGCATACATTAGGTGCTTGTGGTGCAATAGAAGCATGGGCAAGCATTAATATGATGGCTGATAACTGGTTTGCACCAACAATTAATTTAGATAACGTTGATGACGAATGTGCTCAGCTTGATTATATAAGGCATCAAGGGCGTGAGATTAATACCGATTACGTGATGAGTAATAACTTTGCGTTTGGTGGTATTAACACCTCTTTAATATTTAAACGCTATAAAGTAGATTAAACACGTTAAAAGATAAGTTATGACTAACTGTTAGCTCGTTTTTACTGTATAATTTGCGACCCTTGATAATGTGGCCGTAGGTTATACAGCATGAATTTTAAATCTTTTAGTTTCGCTCCTGAAATCATCCAGGCGTTGGACGAACTTAACTATCACACCCTTACGCCCATTCAGCGCGCAGCAATTCCTGCTGTTCGTAAAGGTAAAGACGTTTTAGCCAGTGCACAAACTGGTACCGGCAAAACTGCCGCGTTTGCTTTACCTATCATCCAAAAATTGGTTGAGTCTGAACTCAGCACAACTAATGCACCTCATGCATTAGTACTTGCTCCAACACGTGAACTTGCAGAACAAATTGCAAATAATTTTAGAGATTTTGCAAAGCATACATCACTTAAAGTCGTTAGCTTATTTGGTGGTGTTAGCACTGCCGGCCAAGCAAATGCTTTAAAAGAAGGTGTAGATATTGTTGTTGCAACGCCAGGTCGTTTATTTGATCATATTCGTTTAGGTAACTTAAGCCTTGCAAGTGTTAAGCACCTTGTTCTTGATGAAGCTGACCGTATGCTTGATATGGGCTTTATTGAAGATATGCAAAACGTTATTAAAAGCTGTGCAGAAGAGCGCCAGATTTTACTTTTCTCTGCTACATTCCCTGCAGCAATTAAACAATTTGCATCTAAAGTATTGAAACAAGCTGAAATAGTGCGTGTTGATCAAACTAACAGTACAGCAAGCACGGTTGAGCATGTTGTCTACCCAGTAGAAGAGCGTCGTAAGCAAGAGCTACTTTCTGAATTGATTGGTAAGAAAAACTGGCAACAAGTGCTTGTCTTCGTAAACATGAAAGAAACAGCTGATGAGCTTGTTAAAGAGCTTAACCTTGATGGTATTCCGGCAGGCGTTTGCCACGGTGATAAATCTCAAGGTAACCGTCGTCGTGCTTTACGTGAATTTAAAGAAGGCAAGGTACGCGTATTAGTGGCTACAGAAGTCGCTGCTCGTGGTATTGATATTGATGGCTTACCTCGTGTAATTAATATTGATTTACCTTGGCTTGCAGAAGATTACGTTCACCGTATTGGCCGTACAGGTCGTGCTGGTCGCCAAGGCCAAGCAATCTCATTTGTTAGCCGCGAAGAAGAAAATACATTATTTGAAATTGAAACGTTAATCGGTCAAAAAATCAAACGTGTATATTTAGAAGGTTACGAAGTAAGTAATCGCGAAGTGCTAATTGATAAAATTGGTAAAAAGCCAGCGCATTTACGCCGTACACGTTCTAACAAGTTATCAGGACAAGCAACCGGTGAAGCGAGAGCAGTAAATCGCTCACGTATTTCAAGCGTTCGTAAAAGCTTAAAAGGCGAAAAACTGTCACTTAAAAAATCATAGTTAACGCCGTTTAGTTTAAAAAAACCTGAGTTTACTCAGGTTTTTTTGTGCCTGGTGATAACACCTCATCAATAATGTTTGCGTATAAATAAGCCGCTTGCTCGTCCTCTTTATTTGCTATTATGGACAAACCAACCGGTAAACCACTTACTTTGCCGACCGGTAGGGTTATGTGCGTTGTGCCAGCAATAGCAGATAACGAACTACTACTGCCATTAAAATTATCACCATTAACTAAGTCAGTTTTCCAGGCGGGGGATACTGTAGGCGCTATAACAATATCAAGCTTGTTGTTTTTATATACATTAACAATGGCTGTCGTTGCTAAAGTGCGATAGCGTTCTTTAGTCTCTTGGTATTTTTGTTTTTTAGTTAAATCAATAGCCTGCGATTGAACTAGGATATCTTGCTCAAAATGGGGCATTTCTGTTTTTTTATTTTGAATATTAAAATTAACAAGTGCTTTTAGGCTCTTAACAGCCACTTGTGTTGGAGTGCTTGCGAGGTAGTGATTAATTTCGGCTTTGAAGTCATAAAGTAAAATATAGTATTCATCAACAAATAGCGTATCTAAGTTATCAGTAATATCTACATTAATAACAGTGTGTCCAGCCTGTTGTAATGCTTGTAACTGCTTGGCATAAAGGCGCTGCGTTTCAACTGTAAATTTGTCGCTAGGCAGTGCACCAATAATAAGTGACGATTTTGATTTTATATTACCTGTTTTTAATTCAAACCCTGTAGTTGTTGCATCAAGGGAGTCCTCACCTTGCAAAACAGATAAAACCAGCAGCGAATCTTTAAGAGAATGCGCCATCGGCCCTACTGAATCTTGGCTACTTGAAAGAGGCACAACACCTGAGCGTGATACTTGGCCCATACTCGGTTTTATTGCATAAACTCCATTTACTGAAGCTGGGCACGTAATTGAACCGTCTGTTTCAGTCCCTAATGCTATGGGCGCAAAGTTAAGTGCTACCGCAACAGCAGAACCTGCGCTAGAACCACATGGGTTACGTGTTACATCGTGCGCATTATGTGTTTGTCCGCCTACGGCACTCCAGCCTGAAGATGAATAGGATGAACGAAAATTTGCCCACTCACTTAAATTAGCTTTACCTAAAATTATAGCGCCCGCATTACGTAGTTGTTTAACAACAAAAGCATCATTATTAGTAACGTTATTTTTAAGTGCTAAAGAGCCAGCCGTTGTAGGAAGTGTGCCTTTAGTTTCTATATTATCTTTAAGAAGTACAGGTATTCCATGTAATGGCCCAGCCCAAGTTCCATTGACGGCAAGTTCATCTAACGTTTTAGCTTGAGCAATCGCTGTAGGCTCTAAACTAATAACCGCATTATAGTGTGGATTAAGTTTATTAATTCGGTCTATATAATTTTGGGTGAGTTGCTGTGCATTAATAGAATTATTTTTATATGCACTGTGAATTTCATCGATGGTTTTTAGTTCTTGTGCTTTAGCGTTAAAAATTGCCAATACACTAAGCAACGAAAAGGTAAATGTTTTTATCATTATTGAGGTGCTTAAGGTGTTATTATTTTCTATACATTTAGCACAAAAAAGCCTCACAAAGTGAGGCTTTTCGATAAACAGCTTAAAAAAGAGGTTTAAGCGTTTTCTAGCATAGACAGTGCGACCGCTTCAGCCGCTTTAATACCATCAATACCCGCTGATAAAATACCGCCAGCGTAGCCTGCGCCTTCACCTGCAGGGTAAAGCCCTTTGGTGTTAATACTTTGGAATGTTTTATCACGCTTAATACTAATAGGCGACGAAGTACGTGTTTCAACGCCGGTTAATAAACCGTCGTTAGTTGAAAAGCCACGAATTTGTTTATTAAACGCTGGTATCGCTTCGCGAAGAGCATCAATAGCAAATTGTGGTAACACTTTACTCAAGTCAGTTAACTTAATACCGGGTGTGTAAGAGGGTTGTACTTCACCTAAGTTTTCTGATGATTTACCTTTCAAAAAGTCGCCAATTAACTGGGCTGGTGCATCGTAGTTGCTACCACCAAGCTCATACGCTTGCTCTTCAAGTTTACGTTGTAAGTCTATTCCAGCAAGCGGATTACCCGGGAAATCTTGCTCCGGTGATATGCCTACCACAATAGCGCTGTTAGCGTTGCGCTCACTTCGTGAATATTGGCTCATACCGTTGGTAACAACGCGGCCCTCTTCAGAGGTTGCAGCGACTACTGTGCCACCTGGGCACATACAAAAGCTGTAAACTGTGCGGCCATTGTCGCAATGATGAACAAGTTTATAATCGGCAGAGCCTAAAATTGGGTTTCCTGCATTTGTGCCAAAACGACATTCATCGATCATTGATTGTTTATGTTCGATTCTAAAACCGACTGAGAATGGCTTTGCTTCAACATAAATCCCTTTTTTGTGGATCATATCAAACGTGTCACGTGCGCTGTGACCAACGGCTAATACAACATGGCGAGTGTTTAGTTGCTCGCCATTTGAAAGCGTTAAACCTGTTACTTGCCCGTCGTCTAAATGAATATCGTCAACACGTGTGCTAAAGCGAATTTCGCCGCCTAGTTCTATTATACGAGCGCGCATTTTTTCAATCATGGTGACAAGTTTAAACGTACCAATGTGTGGCTTACTTACGTATAAAATTTCATCGGGTGCGCCTGCTTCTACAAATTCAGTAATGACTTTACGACCGTAATGTTTTGGATCTTTTACTTGGCTGTATAACTTACCGTCTGAGAATGTACCTGCGCCACCTTCACCAAATTGTACATTTGATTCGGTATTAAGTGTGCGTTTACGCCAAAAGCCAAACGTGTCTTTTGTACGTTCACGTACCTCTTTACCGCGCTCTAATATAATGGGATTAAAGCCCATTTGAGCAAGTAATAAGCCTGCAAATAAACCACAAGGGCCAAAACCAATCACAACAGGGCGCTCTGTTATATTTTCGCTGGCGTGGGCTACAAATTTATAGTTTGTGTCTGGCGCTACTTTTACATGTTGGTCTTTTTCAAATGCCGCGAGTAGCTCGGCTTCGTTATCAACTTCTATATCGAGTGTATAAATCAGTAAAATAGCTGATTTTTTACGTGCATCATAACCACGCTTAAACACATTAAAACTGTGCAATTGTTCTGGTTGGATTTTTAGTTTATTTACAATTGCTTGACCAATTGCATCTTCGTCATGATCAAGTGGCAGCTTTATTTCGGTTAAACGTATCATTTATATCTCTTTTAGGTGTCATAGCGGGGTATTATTACCGCTCACAATAAGGGGATGCAGGGCACAACGGGTGTGCAAACATAAGGCGCGTATTTTACGTTAAAATAGGGTGATATGGCACTTATTTATTGTATTTTTGGAGTGGATGGGTATGATCCACAACTGTTGTTTAAAATCTTAGGTATTAAAATAGTATGGCGTTTGTAGTCACCGAAAATTGTATAAAATGTAAGTACACCGATTGCGTATCAGTGTGCCCGGCAGATGCATTTTTTGAAGGCCCTAATTTTTTAGCAATTAGCCCGATTGATTGTATCGATTGTGGTTTATGTGTCCCTGAGTGTTCAGCTGATGCTATATATCAAGAAGATGAATTACCAGAATCTCAAAAAGAGTTTACTGAATTGAATGCTGAACTTGCACTGGTCTGGCCGCGCATTACAGAGGTTAAACCTGCACCAGAGGACGCTGATGTATGGAATGGTATAGACGATAAACTTAAACTACTCGAAACATAATACGTAACAATTAGTTACTCCTTTATCATTAAATAGTTAATTTTTTATTTCAAAGTATTAACAAATGTACCTGGATAAATTACAATCCCCAGCTTAAGTTACTCCCTATGAGTAATTACAGTCTAAATGGATGTTTATGCAGTACTTTATAATTATAATAAAAAAGTTTACCTTCCTATTTTTAAGTTGCGTTTTATTACTCTCAAGCCTTGATGTAGCGGCTGGTAAACAGCAAGTATCCTTATCTCGTATTGATTCAAATATCACTATTGATGGTGTTATGGATGAAGCGCACTGGCAAAATGCGACACGTATACCTCTACTCTACCAAGATGAGCCTAACGAAAAAGGCACACCTCCTGTAAAAACTGATGCCTTTATTTACGAAGATGGCACAAACTTATATGTTGCCTTCATTGCAGAGGATCCAAACCCTGAACAAATTCGTGCATCACTTCGTGATCGCGATACGCTATGGGAAGACGACGTAGTCATTCTTGTTATTGATACATTTAATGATGAACGCAGTGGTTATGAATTTCATGTAAATCCCCTTGGTGCACAAGGCGATATACGAATGACCGACACCGATGGATGGAGTTCTGATACCTCATGGAATGCTATTTGGGATAGCGCAGGACAAATTAACGACAAAGGTTACATTGTTGAAATGCGTATTCCTTTTAAAGCACTGCGTTTTCCTGAAAATAAAAAAGAGCTAACGTGGGGTTTTTCAGTCATGAGAAACTACCAACGTGATGTTTTATATCAGCTATCAAATATGGGATTTGATAGAAATATAAAATGTAGCCTTTGTCAGTTTGATAAGTTAGTGGGTTTTAGCGATATTGAATCGAGTAAAAATATTCAATTAACACCTACATTGACAGCACTTCGTAACGATAATAAATCTGAATTACCGGGTAACTGGGATAATGGCGATATAGATACCGAAGTGGGCTTAGATTTGCGCTGGGGTTTAACCAAGGACGCTGTTTTAAATGCGACTATCAACCCAGATTTTTCGCAAGTAGAAACAGACTCTTTAGAGCTCGATGTAAATACAACCTTTTCTATTTATTATGCTGAAAAACGTCCTTTCTTTTTAGATGGAGCTTCTTACTTTAAAAGCAGCTTATTTGAGCTTTTATATACACGTACAATTGCAGAGCCTACTTTAGGTGCAAAATTAACGGGTAAAACGGGTGATCATAGTTATGCGTTAATGCTCGCTGATGACGACAATAGTAATATTTTACTGCCAACGAATCAGGGCTCTGGCTTTGCAAGCTTAAACGAAAAAACGAATGCTGCCGCAGGGCGTTATCAATATGACCTAGGTCAGCAGGGTACTATTGGCCTTTCAAGCACGCACAGAGAAAGTGATGACTATCACAACACTGTATTATCAGTGGATGGTAGCTACTGGTTTAATCAATCGGATACTCTTTTGTATCAAGTATCATCTGCTGATACACGTAACTCTGAATTTTTAATTCAAAATTATAACTTATCTGAAACTCAGTCAGATGAAGCATATGCCCTGGAACTTACCCGCGATAAACGTGATTACAAATTATTTGCATCTTATGAAAATATTGGGCAGGACTACCGCACCGATTTAGGTTATCAAGCTAAAGTTGATTATGAAAAAGTAGGCTTTGGTGGCGGACAAACATGGTACAGAGATGAATCTGATTTACTTACCTCATGGTCATACGAAGCTGACTGGGATAAAACGTGGGCGCAAAACGGCGACTTACTTGAAGAAGAATACGAAGGCTTTTTAAGCTTTAAAGGCCAAAAGCAATCTATTTTTGAAATTGGTTTAGTGCACCGCTATGAAAACTATAACGACAATTTTTATAATCAAAATATTGGTTTTATTTATACGGGCTTTAAACCCTCTAAAGATTTAAAGCTTTCGTTATATATTGAATACGCTAGCCGCATTGATTATGCAAATGAGCAATTAGGCGACGCGTTTGACACTCAAACCCAAGTGGTGTGGGACATTAACGACCATTGGCAGCTCGATGTAAAGCATAACTACAGTCAATTAGATAACCCGCAAGGGGATCGCGTATTTACTGCTAACTTAGTTGATTTTAGACTTCATTATAAATTTAGCATGCGTTCAATTCTTAAATTAATTTTACAATTTGAAGACATTGATAGAGACGAAAACGCCTACTTTTATCAAGTTAGTCAAATCAATAAAGACTACGGCAGCCAGCTTGTTTACTCATATAAAATTAATGCGGAAACACTGTTTTATTTGGGTTACTCAGATAGAGGTTACCAAGACGATTCTCTTAAAAATATTGAGCGAGATCAGCGTACATTTTTTACAAAAGTTAGCTATGCATGGCAGCTTTAAATATTAAAAATAAAAAAGGAATAAATATGAATACGTTAAAAATAACAGTTGCAGCAGCAATGGTTGCCACCTTGGCCGGTTGTGCTGCAAAGCAAGACATTACTCGATTTGAAACAAACATACCTAAAACAGTATGTATTGCTGAACATAAGGCTGTTAAAGCTGGTGTTATAGATGCAATGAAAAAAGGTTTTGCAAAGCATGATGTTGAAACTCGGGTAATTCCAGCCAATTATGTATTGAAACACCAAGACTACCAGACCGAATTACCAGGTGCGGATACGACAGGATGTAATGCAGTGGCTTACTACGTAGCAAATTGGCGTTGGGATATAGCGCTCTATATGGCATACGCAAATATTTGGATTAAAGACGTTGAAACGAATGAAAAAATAGCACAAGCATCTTATCGCACCGGTGGTGGATTGGATAAGTTTATAGACGCTGAAGAAAAAATTATAGAGCTTATTGACGGTATGTATTAAATTTTAAACAATTAGAACCTTTTTGTTTATTTTTATTAATCCCACCTATACTATATCAAATATAATTAGTTAATCCGTTATTGTTACAATTTTTTGTTATTCTAATGGCTTAGGGTTATATCAATGCTTGCGTAGTACTAAATGCAAGCGATATAATCCGTTTTTGGTAATAGGTTTGATAGGAGAAGCAAAATAGATGGATTTTTTTTATGAGTAAACTTAAGCCGCTCGGTTTTATTTTCCTAATCATAATTCTATTTTGTTTTTGCATAAACATAGAGTTAACGAATCAGATTAATCGTATAAATTTATTTAGTACCAGTATTGATATACGAAATTTCGAAATAACGAATACCACTCTTGATATGGCTCCTTGGTATAATCCGATCTTAAATGGCCATTATATAATTGAGCAGCCCACAGCTGATTTTTTGCTTATTAAAACCACTGACACTCAGTTTGTAGCTGCTGATTCAAGTAAGTTAATTATAATGACACTTGCATCACCTATTAATTTTTTACTTTTATGTATCTTAATATTTGGCTCTGGCCTGTACTTACGCAGAGAGCGTAGAAAGCGTCATTATAAAAATCAAATAGCGGAGCTTAATCTTCAAGCCAATAGCTTACTCACTGCATTTAATTTGCAAGTAAAACCGGCAGAGAATCCTTTGGGTGTAAGCAGCTTAAGCCAATCAATAAATAGTTTAAATACGCATGTGGCTAATTATGTAAAACAAACTCAAACCAGTATATGCCAAGATAAACTGACGTTATTAATTGACCGTCATGCATATATTGAACATATCGACAGACAAATTAATCATGCTAATCAAGAAGATCTTAAGTGTGCGCTCCTGTTTATAGACCTTGATGGTTTTAAACAAGTAAACGACTCGTTTGGTCACAGTTTTGGTGATGAAATATTAGTTCAAGTTGCTAGCCGACTTGCGAATGTTTTACGCCACCATAAATTAAGTAACATAAATAGTGCTAACCAATTAGAGCAAAACTTATCAAGGTTAGGAGGAGACGAGTTCTCCATTTTTATAGAATTACTTGATGATAGCGATAGAGTTGTTGAAATTGCTAAGCACGTACTAAGTGAGCTTGAAAAAGACTTTGTGCTTGGCAATAAAATAGTAAAAATTAGTGCCAGTATTGGTATTGCGGCTTACCCAGAAAGTGCATCAACGCCTCAAGCGCTTTTACAATTAGCCGATGTAGCTATGTATAGAGCTAAAAGTGATGGTAAGGGAATATTTAAAGTTTACTCGCCAGAAATGGGTAACAAAATGCGCCGTTACCATTATTTACTTGAAGAGCTGCGTTTAGCGGTTGCGTGTAAAGATTTTTACTTATCTTTTCAGCCAATTGTGCATGTTGAAGATTGTATGATTGATTATTTCGAAGCACTTACCCGATGGGACCACCCAGTTGAGGGCATGATCCCCCCTTCAGAATTTATTCCAATAGCAGAGGAGTCTAATTTAATATTAGAACTTGGCGATTGGATTATGCTTGAATCATGTAGGCAAATGGCTGCATGGCACAATGCAGGTATGCGTAAAGTAAAAATATCAGTAAATGTTTCGGGCATTCAATTAAAGCACCGTGACATTTATGATTGGATAATGAAGAAGCTCAAAAAAACCGGTTTACCCGCTACGTCTTTAATGCTTGAAATTACAGAATCAACATTCATTAAAGCCAGTCCAAGAATTATTAAAGAGCTAAGTAGGCTAAGAGAAGAGGGTATCACTATTGCTATTGATGACTTTGGTACAGGTTTTAGCTCGTTGAGCACATTAGCAGATTTACCAATTGATGTTATTAAAATTGATCGCTCGTTTATAGCTCAAGCTAATAAAAGCCAAAAATATAATGATATATTAAATACAATTAGTGAGCTTGGACAAAAACTTGGCCTTAAAATTGTAGCTGAAGGCGTTGAAGAAATAGGGCAGTTTGAACTTGTTAAAAAAATGGGTGTGAGTTCTGTTCAGGGTTATTTAGTAAGCCGACCTGAGTCATCAGCTAATGTAGGTAATAAAGTATTACGCAATAACACCAGTAACCTTTCAGCATCGGGTACAAGTGCTTGGGATATTGTTAGTTAGTTAGTTAGTTAGTTAGTTAGTTAGTTAGTTAGTTAGTTAGTTAGTTAGTTAGTTAGTTAGTTAGTTAGTTTACAAATAAAAATGCCACTCTAAGTAGAGTGGCATTTTTTGTTTAATCAGTAATTATTGTATTAAAGATCAAATGTGCGTGAAACAGCAAGTACGATACGCTCATCAGCATAATCGTAATCTAAGCTTGTGTTTTCAGCGGCCACTTCAATACCAAACCCTTCATAACTAGTTTGATATGCTAAACGGTAATGGTTGTATGATTTTTTCTCGTTTACGTCCCACGCCCATTTTTGTCCATCAAGCGAGTTTGAAATATCAAAGCTTGCACGTAGTGCATGATTTGGAGCCAGCTCATAGGTGTGTGCAATCATTGAGATTACATGGCCTCCACCTTGACCAAAGTAATCCCAGCTGTACCAAAAATTAAGCTCAGTTTGGCCGTACTCACTTGCGAAACCAAATTTAGTGTAAGCCTCAGCGTAGTTGCCATCGCTGTTATTACCTTGATAAGTGTAATACGCAATACCGTAGTCAACGCTAAATTGCTCATCAAGTTGTACATACTTACCTACATAGGCATCAAGCTCAAAATCAGTGTCGTCACCAAAATCTACATTTGAAGCCCATACACCTGCGTAAACACCACTATCAAAGGCGTAGTCCAAGCTACCTTGAATTGCAGGGTCGCTATCAGTTTGGCTCACACCATTAAAAGTGTAGTCAGACGCTGCCGTGATTGTTGTTGACCAATCAGCTGCTGCAGTCGTTGATAAAAGTGCAAATGGTAGTGCTACTACAAGTTGTTTTAGTTTGTTATTCATTATTAATCCCTAGTGTACTGTGTCTATTTTTGTGTAATCAATTGCGTTTGCTTTTGGTGAGCTATCTATATTCGTTACTGTTTTAAATTTACTGTAACAAATGAAGCCAGCACAGATAAAGAACAAGCCAATAACTAATGCGCCTACCCATTGAATTTGTAAAAATTCTAATTTAAACAATAGTGTAAGTAGTGATAGGGCAACAACATTTCCGATTATGTATTTCATTTTGCCAAAACGCTTTACGGTAAAGTTTAGGTTATCTGTATATAAACGCACTAACGAATCGAGAGAGTTAATTACAAATATGATACCTACAAATACCATGGCAAAGTTTTTAATACCTTGAGTAGGGATGCCCGCCTCATGGTAGTGATAAAGTACGCTAAACCAAATCGCAATCGGAATAGAAGGGAAAATCAACATCGCACCCAATACTTGGTATGTTTTAAGTCCACCAACAAAGCGTGATGTAAATTGACCAATCATTATGCTCCACGCAAACCACCAGAATAAGTAAAACTCATGGTAATCATTAAGCGGTAAAACAAATTCATTAATGTTGGCAAAGTAAGTACCAATAGAGCCTAAGTTATTCGTAAATGCTGACATTTGACTATCACCAATTACAAATGCGCCAGCCCACATAAAGGCGATTAAAGCTAAAAATAACCACGTAGTAGAAATACTTAAAATACGCACATATTTAATATCAGTACTTGAGTAAACCGCAAAACAGATAGCCGCAAACACAATTAAATAAAACTCAGAAACTATGCTTGTTCCATCACCTAATTCGGGTAAATACCACGGTAGGTTTGTAAGCAGTAAATAAGCGGTAAATGCACATGTACCAATAATTACAACATTATTGATAAATTTAACCCAAGGAATTTCGAAAAATTTCACTTTAGGTTCTATTACACAGAAATAAAAGCACGTAAGAAAGTAAAATCCCCAGATCAAAAATCCCCAATAGCCAAACTCAATAGCTAGTGGATTTGCAAACGCGTATTCTGGGCTTGCTTTTATGTCTGCATAACCTGCAAACTCAGTTAAAGGAAACATGATAAGGCCAACATCTAGGCCAGAAGTAAATAGTATTGCTATAAACGTAAAGGTTCGAACTGGTGTTACACCTACTACGCGAACATTACCCCATTTAATTAAAATAGTGATAATGGCAAGTAAGGTAAAAATGATCCCTGCATTAAGCCAAATAGTCATTGTTACCCTCCAGTAATGAATAAAAATAATTCATAAGCACTCCGTATTTTATTGTTTTATTCTCGCATTAACACAACGTAACCTATTTACATCGTGTGCCACTGCAAGGCACGCATTGGTTTAGCCCGACGAGACTAAACCTAAGCATGTGGCTAAAGTTAGATCTCCGAACTACGTTGTGTGTCTTGCCAGTTTGTTGTTATGGCAACATTCACATCCGATTTCTGTAATGGGTCTTTACCTAAAATTATGTCAGCTGCTTTTTCGGCAACCATAATAGTAGGCGCATTCAAGTTTCCGTTAGGAACAGTTGGGAATATAGATGAGTCAACAACACGTAGTCCTTCAATACCATGTACTTGCGTATTTGAGTTAACAACGGCCATATCATCTTCACCCATTTTGCATGAGCAAGAAGGGTGGTAGGCACTTTCTACGGCTTGGCGTACAAAGGCATCTATTTCTTCATCTGTTTGAATATGTTTACCGGGTTGAATTTCTTCATCGCGGTATTCATCAAAGGCACTTTGCTCGATTATGTCGCGTGTTAAGCGAACGCACGCTCTAAAGCCTTCAATATCGTCTTGGTGTTCAAGGTAATTAAATAAAATGGTTGGTGGTTGCTCAGGATTAGCAGAAGCAATAGTCACACTACCGCGACTTTTTGGTTTGTTATGACCAACATGTACCTGAAAACCATGACCTGCAAATGCACTTCTACCATCGTAACGCATAGCCGCTGGTAAAAAGTGATACTGAATATCTGGCCATTCAACACCTGGTTTTGAGCGAATAAACGCACACGATTCAAAATGATTCGTTGCCCCTAAGCCCGAACGCGTTAATAACCAGCGCGCACCAATCAACCCTTTTGAAACAATGCCTAGCTTGCCGTTAAGCGTGATAGGTTGCTTACACTTGTATTGAAAGTAAAACTCAAGATGATCTTGTAAGTTTTGACCAACACCTGGTAGATGATGCTGTACTTCAACGCCTGCTTTTTCAAGCGCTTGAGTATCACCAATACCAGAGAGTTGTAAAATATGTGGAGAGCCAATTGGCCCTGCACTTAGTACAACGTCTTTTGCAGCATGTGCAGTTTTAACGTCGCCATTTACTTTGTATTCAATGCCAGTGGCTTTTTTGCCATCTAAAATCACGCGTTGTGCTAGTGCACCGGTAATAATTGTTAAATTACTACGCGATTTAACAGGGTCTAAATACTCACGAGAAGCAGAGCTGCGCACGCCGTCTTTTACGGTCATGTGCATTGGGCCAAAACCTTCTTGCTGCGACGCATTATAATCATCTGTAGAAGCATAACCGGCTTGTACACCTGCTTTGATAAAGGTACGGTAAAGCGGGTTTTTCATTTCGTTGCCGTTATTAACGCCAAGCGGGCCTTTGCCACCACGGTAAGTATTTTCACCAAGGTAAAAGCTTTCTGCTTTTTGAAAATACGGTAAACACGATTGGTAATCCCAGCCGTTTGCACCGTGTTGCTGCCATTCGTCAAAATCTTTTGCGTGGCCACGTACGTATACCATGCCATTAATAGATGACGAGCCGCCTAATACTTTGCCTCGAGGACAATGCATTTCACGGTTATCTAAATGAGGCTCAGGTTGCGTATGAAACTGCCATGCGTATTTGTCACTATTCATAGGAATAGATAACGCGGTTGGCATTTTTATAAAAATACTTTTATCGCTACCGCCAGTTTCAAGTAGTAACACGCGGTTGCTTGAATCTTCAGATAAACGGTTTGCTAAAACACAACCCGCCGAACCCGCGCCAACAATAATATAGTCGTAATGATTACTCATAGTAGGGCGCCTTAAAATGGGCTTTCTATGTCGGCCATACCAACATAAATAGACTTAGTTTGCGTGTATTGATCAAGAGTTTGTATACCATTTTCACGGCCAATACCCGATTGCTTATAACCGCCAACCGGCATTTCAGCAGGTGAGTTACCGTATGCATTAATCCAACAAATACCGGCTTGTAACTTATGAATCACGCGGTGCGCACGTTTAATATCGCTAGTAAATACGCCTGCAGCTAAGCCTAGGTGAGTCCCGTTAGCGCGTGCAATAACATCGTCTTCGTCGTCAAAAACAAGCACGCTCATTACAGGGCCAAATATTTCTTCTTTAACGATAGTCATATCGTCATTACAATCAATAAACACAGTCGGTGCTACAAAATAGCCATTAGGTGCAGATTTAGGTGAAAGCGTTGTACCACCGGTTAATAGCGTTGCACCTTCTTCGATGCCTTTATTAACGTAGCTCATTACTAGTTCTTGGTGCTTTTTAGAAATAAGTGCGCCAAAGTTAGTATTTAAATCTTGTGGGTCGCCAGCAATAATGTTTTTCTCAGTGCGCGCTTTAAGCTCATCAATAAACTGCTGATATACATTTCTATGAACGTAAATACGTGTACAGTTAGTACAAATTTCGCCTTGCGTATAAAAGTTACCTAACATAGCAGCGCTAACCGCTTGCTCAATGTTGGCATCATCAAATACTAATAGTGGAGATTTACCACCAAGTTCCATCGTGACATCTTTTAAAGTACCGGCAGCACTTGCTACTACTTTTTTACCTGTGCCTACTTCACCCGTAAATGATACTTTATCAATATCGCTATGCTGCGTTAGCCACTGGCCTACATCGCCCGCGCCTTGAACAACATTAAACACACCTGCAGGTACGCCAGCTTCAACAAAGACTTCTGCAAGTTTAAGTGCGCCAAGTGGTGTTTCTTCAGATGGTTTGAATATAAATGCATTACCAGCTGCAAGGGCAGGGCCCGACTTCCAACACGCAATTTGTAGTGGGTAGTTCCATGCACCAATACCCGCACAAATACCTAATGGCTCTTTACGTGTGTAGTAAAAGTCATCACCAACCATTTGTTGTTGGCCTACTTGTGCTGGCGCAAGGCCTGCAAAGTATTCAATTACATCAGCGCCGGTTTCAATATCAACACAATTTGCTTCTTGCATTGGTTTACCGGTGTCAAGTACTTCTACAAGTGCCAGCTCATCGTTGCGCTCGCGTAAAATAGCCACTGCTTTTAATAAAATGCGGCTACGTTCAATGGGTGTCATTGCTGACCACTGAGCAAAACCTTGCTTTGCACTGGCAATGGCTGCGTTTTGAATAAATTCGTCGGCAATTTCTACTGCGTAAATAACCTCGCCCGTTGCTGGGTTTGTTACATCAAATGTTTTGCCGTTCTGGTTTGCAAGAAAATGGCCGTTAATAAAATTTTGATAGACAGGTGTAGTCACGCTAGGCTCCATATTGCTTGATAAGTGAAAGTACATAGCTTTTTGCTAACTTTTCACTGTGTTTAAACTGATTATTGTCTGATTTACTCAGCACTGCTCTTAACCATAGGCCATCGATCATTGCGGCGCTAAGTTCTGCAGCTTGCTTTGCTTGCTCAATAGGCATTAATTGCTTAAAAGAAAATGCTAAATTACTTTGCAAGCGTTTACTGTTTACGTTTTGTAGTCTGTGTAATTCTTCATCATGCATCGATTGCGCCCAAAAACTTAACCACGTTCGGGTTGTATCATTACGCTGTTGTACAAGCGCAAAGTTGGCTTCGATAATAATCATTAAACGTTCAATGGCATTCGTTTGGTTATTTACTTTACTTATTAAGCCTTGTTTTAAGCTTGTTAGTAAGTATCTAACAGTGGCTTCAATTAACCCCTGCTTACCACCAAAATAATGACTAATAATGCCTGACGATAAACCGGCATTTTTACTAATGCTGTTTATAGTTGTGCCTTGTAGTCCATTAGTTGCAACTGACTCTATAGTCGCGTCAATTAGCTGCTGACGTCTGACAGGTTCCATTCCGACTTTAGGCATAATTTTTATTAATTGAACGTTCAATAAACATAAGCTTAAGGTAATAGCTCTAACAATTCAAGGCTGAAGTAAATATCTAGATGCCAAAATGTAGATTAATCATTAATAAAAGCGCAACTAATGCGATAAAGAAGATAAGGTTTTACTTTGTTTTATTTTATTTAAAACAAAGGCTTGTGAATTTTATTTTGAAATTAAATAATAGTAATGATTTGTTTACAGCAATAAATGAATAAAATGATCAATAATCATTAGTGCAGTAATAGTTAGAGTACTAATAGTATTAAATTAATACAAAAGCGGGCTAAACCTGCAATTGCTTAGTGCTCTAATAAATTTATATAGAGAGTAGATTTTGTAGTTTTATCGTTTTAAAGCGCTTGGTTTTGAAGGGTCAGGCATTATTAATAACGCCTTTAAAAAGTAGGGGGTAACGTCTTAGTCTATTGCCAATATAGTCATCAGCTAAAATTTGCTGGCAAATAAAGTCTATATCTTTGCTTGCTTCAAAAACCCAATCAAAGCGCTCTATAGCCAATAAAAAACCACGCTTTAAATGAGTTTGAGCACGGTATTGTTCTAAATTGTCTTGAATAATTGAGATTTTGCTTGGATCAGCTTTAAGCTCTTCTACTACTTGGTTTATAAAAGTAGCATTGAGCTTACTGGTAGGGCGGTTCCTGAGTTTTCGTGGGTGCATTAGCTCTCGTTAGCAATGTTATATAATTTTTTCAAAAAATCATCTTTATGTTTTTCATGCTCATAATCTAGATGATAAGTATTATGAAAACCAAAGCGTAATTCAACACCGCTTCCCTGCAAATATACAGTGTAACCATCTACATCTGAATAAGCAGTAACGCCTTGATAATGTTTACCTTCGTCAGTCATTTCGCCTTTTTGAATGATGCGTTCATACACGGCTAAAATCTGTTTGTTGTCAATTTCGTTTTTCATACTTCACCCTTTTATTTAATACCTCATACGATAATGATATGAGGGTCGATCATCTTAAAAACAATAGCTAAAAATGTGTGATATTGCTTTGTAATTTCGCTTTTTTAAATTATGCTCAAAACTCATTTATTGTTGAGCTTAGAGCATGATAGACAAGGCGTTACTACTAAAAACTCGTGAGTTATCGGATCAATTAATTGCATTGCAAACTCCAATTAGGATACTCGATGCTATTAATTGGGATAAACAAACTAAAGAGGAGTTTTTTAGACAGAAATGTCAAAAAAACCCACTCATCGATCGTGCATATTATCAACAGCGCGACCTTGGTTTTGTACCTAGCGAGTTACGCCAAGCATTTTCTACTTTGCACCGTAACATTATTAACCAATTGGGACAGTTAAATCCGATTGCTCAATATATGGGAAAAATGTGCACCGAGTATAAAACGGTATTAAGTATGCTTGAGTATCGTGGAACGCCAGAGTTTCATGACTTATCGGTGGAGTTATTTGGTCACCCTAAAGACTTATTCCATGCTGGTGAGCCCTCACTTTCTGAGCTAGCTAATATGCTAGATAAACCGCTGCAAAATTTACTTATAGCCGACATACTGCCTGACGACCCTAAAAATATTGATGCTGTTGATGCTGTGCGTATTTTGTCTGAGCAAGTAAATGCCAGTATGGCAGGCATAAACGTAGAGGTAATGCTTAGCGATGGTATTGTCAGTGATGCAGCCGCAGGTGCTAATAATATAAAGCTTAATCAAGATGTTAAGTTTTCT
The DNA here is from genome assembly GCF_015864295.1 of Pseudoalteromonas sp. NZS127_1. Classification (NCBI taxonomy): domain Bacteria; kingdom Pseudomonadati; phylum Pseudomonadota; class Gammaproteobacteria; order Alteromonadales; family Pseudoalteromonadaceae; genus Pseudoalteromonas; species Pseudoalteromonas sp. NZS127_1. The sequence continues at coordinate 57,161 of NZ_JADYXO010000007.1, forward strand.
CAGCGTGAACTTGATATTTTAGAAGTTCACGAAGGGTGGATACACGTAGGTACCACTCAAAATGGTTTAGCACAGCCGTATTTAACATGTTTGAGTAAAGGCACGCCTAGCTCAACTATTACCCAAGAAGGCTTAGCAGTATTAACCGAAATTATTACTTTAAAATCGACACCAAGGCGTTTATCTAAATTAGTTAACCGTATTCAAGCGGTTACAAAGGTAATAGATGGCGCTGAATTTGTAGATATTTACCGTGACTATGTAGCGCAAGGTTTATCAAAAGATGACAGCTACACACTCGCGCAGCGTGTATTTAGAGGCAGTACGCCAACAGGCCTGCCTTTTACAAAAGATATTGCCTACATTAAAGGCTTTGTACTGGTTTATAACTTAATACGCGTGGCGATACAGCTTGGTCGAATCGATAGACTCCCTTTATTACTGGTAGGTAAAATATCGATAGATGATTTTAGATTAATATCGCAGCTTCATGATTTAGGTGTAATTGAGAGCCCGCAATTTGTGCCACCACACTTTAAAGACTTACGCGGTTTGGCAACTTGGTTGAGCTTTGGCCGCTTTATTGGCGATTTATCGTTTGAAAAGTTAGAAAACGATTATAAACCGTTATTTTTATAATTAATCAACATAACTTACCGACATAAAAAAAGCCCATAACGGGCTTTTTAAATAAAGTATTTTAGGTTTTGCTATCGAGCGTTGGTGCTTTCAAATATTTTGTCAGCTGAGGCTGCAACAAAACCAGTATAAAGCTCACCGTCGGCTTTAGGGTAACGAATAGCAAACTCATAAAAACAGCTAGGGATGCTCATATCACCGTCACTAAAGGTAACAGAGTATTCATCAGCAAGTGTTGACGATTGCTCTAGTAACACCTCTGGTGAGCCTTTAACTTCGCCGCCTGACGTATTAAGCGAAAAGCCGGCGTCTTTTAGGGCTTGGTTAACATCATGAATGTTATCAAACTTAGCAAGCGTATTAATATTTACGGTAAAGTGATTGGCGCGGTAACCCCACGCCGACATCCACGCTGCATATTCGCTTTCAGCTAGCAGTTGTTTGTAAGTATCGGTGCTTACTTGCCAATGCGTGCCTGAATACAAAAAGTTATCAGCAGTAACAGCACTTTCATCAATTTTATCAACCATGTCGGTTACGATGGCTTGTAACTCAGGCGAGCATTTTTCTACTAGTAGCTCAGAGATAAACACTTTTGGCTGATTCGGATCGCTATGCTCGTAGTGCTTTGCGTAAAGTTTTTTAGCTTCAAAGTGGTACTCACCACATTCTTTGTAACCAATAGCTAAAAAGTGAGCAGCGAGCTTTTCAAGACCCACTTTTTCAATATTAAACGTACGCAGCGCAATATGATCGTTAATAATGTCATCTTTTTGCGTTGACCCTAAAAGGTCATGAATTTTGTCTGCCGATGGTGTTACGTTTAAGTAGTTTTTCCAAAGGCTCTCAAATAATGTGTTTACATCAGTATGCATGTTAAATCCTTAAATCTAAAATTTTGGTTTTATTGCTTATTCAATTACCAAGCCTGGCGCTAGGGTTTGCGGTAAGCTCACTTTGTCTGACTCAACAGATGCTACAGGGTATGCACAATAATCAGCGGCGTAATAGGCACTTGCTCTGTGATTACCACTGGCGCCAATACCGCCAAATGGAGCTGCACTTGAGGCACCCGTAATAGGGCGGTTCCAGTTAACAATACCTGCACGGATGCGCTTTAAAAAGTGAGTGTAATCATCTTCACTGTCGCTAAGTAAACCTGCAGATAAACCAAAGCTTGTGTTATTGGCTTCAATGATTGCGCTGTCAAAGTCGTTGTAACGATACACTTTAATAAGCGGTCCAAAATGTTCTTCATCTGGCATGTCGGTAATGTTTGTTACATCAATAATACCCGGGCTTACAAAACCGGTGCCTGATTTTAATTGCTTAAGTTCAACAAGGATTTGCGCGCCTTTTGACACTAATTCACTTTGCGCAGCGACCATGCCTAATGCTGCTTTTTCGCTTATCATTGCACCCATAAAAGGCTGCTCTGTAGCAAAACTGTCGTCTACAACTATGTTTTTAGTCGCGCTTATTAGCTTTTCTAAAATAGCATCGCCATTGAGCGATTTTTCAATAAATAAGCGGCGTGCACACGTACAGCGCTGGCCTGAGGTAATAAAGCCTGATTGAATAATATCGTGCACAGCAGCGCTTACATCACTCACGTCTTTTACAATAAGAGGATTATTACCGCCCATTTCAAGTGCTAAAATTTTGCCAGGGTGTCCTGCAAACTGCTTATGTAGTAAGTGACCTGTGTTTGAGCTACCAGTAAAAAACAATCCATCTATGTCTTGATGAGAGGCAAGTGCTTTACCTGTTTCAATTTCACCTTGCACAAGGTTAATAACACCTGCTGGTAAGCCCGCTTTTAGCCAAAGTGAGAGGGTGAATTCTGCAACGTGCGGCGTCAGTTCTGATGGCTTAAATATCACGGTGTTGCCTGCTAAAATTGCAGGAACAATATGCCCGTTTGGTAAATGCCCCGGAAAGTTATACGGACCAAAAATAGCCACAACGCCATGCGGTTTGTGTCTAATAAACGCTTTAGCACCTGGCATTGGGTTTTCGGTTGTACCGGTACGTTCATGGTATGCTTTTACAGATATAGCTACTTTGCCTGTCATTGCGCCCACTTCGGTGCGGGTTTCCCATAATGGCTTACCTGTTTCGCGTGCAATTATGGTCGCAAATTCTTCACTGTGTTCTTTTAATTGAGCTGCGAAGTTTTCTAAAATGGCTATACGCTCTTCAAGCGGCTTATCTGCCCATTGTACCTGTGCTGCTCTGGCTGCTTTTATAGCTGAATCTACTTGCTGGGCGTTTGCGCCATTACCTTGCCATACCACATCGCCATTACTTGGATTGATTGACTCAAATGCTGGACCAAGGCCCACATGCCACTGGTTATTAATTAGGTGTGTATTCATAAATAATTTACAGGCGGAAAAATCGCGCTGCATCTCCTTGACTTAAATTAAGTGCTTTAGCCACATCTTGGCTAATGACGAGAGTATGTTTTGCATGATTGTAATGTGCGTCTTTGGTAAATGTTGCTCTAAAGCCACTTACGCCTTGATTACATACAGCCAGCGTATCAGAGCTATTTTGTGATATGTGATCAAGCTCACCAATAGTAATAGGGCAAACTTGAGAGTCGCGAATGCTGCGAATATTACCAAGCTTTGCTTCAACCGTTGGGCCTGCGTCAAATAAGTCAACGTAGCCTCTGTGCTCAAAACCTTCTTTTTCTAATAATTTTAGCGCAGGTTTTGTTTTTTCATGCACATGCCCAATAACTGCTTGGGCTTTTTTGCTAAGCAAGTTCACATAAATAGGGTATTTAGGCATTAACTCGCTAATAAATACCTTATCGCCTAAGCCAACTAAGTGATCCGCTTCTGGAAATTCAATACTAAAAAAGTGCTCTTGCAGCCATTGCCAAAAAGGAGAATGGCCGTCTTCGTCGCTAACACCGCGCATTTCTGCGATAACAGTATCGGCAAAACGCTCGCTATGCTGAGCCATAAATAAAAAGCGTGAACGCGATAAAAATCGACCTGTTAAACCTTTACGGCTATTTTCGCGCAAAAATAATGTGCATATTTCAGAGCAACCTGTGTAGTCGTTACACATGCTTAAAATATCAACGGTGTTATATACATTTAAAGTAGGCGAGTGGTGTACTGTTTTACCTAAATGATAATGATATAAAGGCACCGATAAACCTACCGCGGCTTCTATAGCGGTTGTGCCAATAACGTCACCTGTTTCACTGTCCTCTAAAACAAATAAATAGCTTTCATCAAGTGGCTGGTTAATGTTTTTGGCAAAGCTTTTTTCAGCACGTTCAATTTTTTCTTTAAGCTGTGCATCGTCCACAGGTAAAGAGGTGAACCCATGACCGGACTCAATCGCTATTTGTTTAAGCGCGTCAAAATCATTGGCAGTAATAGGACGTAATACTTGCATTTATTGCTTGCTCCAATAGCACGCCAGTAGGCGTGCTAATTTAAACTATATTAACCGTTTACTACATCGCTAACGGCTTTTTCAAAGCGCGCTAAGCCTTCTTTAATATCTTCAAACGGGATAACTAAAGACGGTGTAAAGCGAATTACATTCATGCCAGCTACAAGGTTCATTAAACCATTATTAGCACTGGCTACTAAAAAGTCGCGTGCACGTCCTTCAAATTTGTCATTTAGTACTGCGCCAATTAATAAGCCTTTACCACGTACTTCGCTAAATACGTTGTATTTTTCGTTGATTGCGTTTAATCCGTCACGGAATAATTGCTCCCGCTCTTTAACACCGTTTAGTACGTCAGGTGTATTTACTGTATCAAATGCCGCTTCGGCTACCGCACAAGCAAGTGCGTTTCCGCCATAAGTAGAACCGTGAGTACCAATTTTTAAATGCTCAGCAATTGGTGTACGAGTGATCATAGCGCCAATTGGAAAACCACCACCCAATGCTTTTGCCGTTGTTAAAATGTCAGGAACAACGCCTAAACCTTCATAAGCGTATAAATCGCCTGTGCGACCAACACCCGTTTGTACTTCATCAAAAATAAGTAACGCGTTATGTTTAGTACAAAGTTCACGTACTTTTTTAGCAAATTCATCTGTTGGTGAAATAATACCGCCTTCACCTTGTAATGGTTCCATCATAACAGCACATGTTTTATCGCTGATCAGCGCTTCAAATGCTGCTATATCGTTAAAATCACAATGTACTATGTCAGCAGGTTTAGGACCAAAGCCGTCAGAATATGCAGCTTGCCCGCCCACAGTTACTGTAAAGAATGTGCGACCATGAAAACCTTTATTAAATGCAATTATTTGCGTTTTTTCAGCGCCATATACGTCCAATGCATAACGACGCGCTAACTTAAGCGCTGCTTCATTGGCTTCTGCGCCTGAGTTTGCAAAGTAAACTTTATCAGCAAATGTTGCTTCAACCATTTTTTGAGCTAAACGAAGTGCTGGCTCATTAGTCATAACATTTGATAAATGCCAAATTTTTTCACCTTGCTCTTTTAATGCTTTAACTAATGCAGGATGACAGTGACCCAAACAGTTAACGGCAATACCACCAGCAAAATCGATAAACTCGTTATCATTTTGATCCCAAACGCGTGAACCTTCACCACGAACTGGAATGATTGCTGATGGATTATAGTTTGGTACCATTACGTCGTTAAATAAGTCTCTTGTTACTTGCATTTTTACACCTAAATTTAATGGGCTTAGATAAAAGATTAGTTGCTAACTCAAAGAAGAATATAGCCTTTATTCTTCAGCAAACACGTTATTATTTCTTGTAGAGGTCATTATCGAAGGTTAGCTATTAAAATTGCAGTGCTATTTTGTGAAAAATGATTAAAATAAAAGACAAAATAACGAAGAAAATAACCATTATGATAACTCCACAAGATGAAAAGCTACTTTCTGTACTAAAAACAAATGCTAGAGCGAGTATTTCTGACCTTGCTCGTATGCTTGACTTATCTCGTTCAACGGTACAAAGCCGTATGCTCAAACTAGAAGAAACGGGTGTAATTAAAGGCTATAGCGTTGATTATGGTGACGACTACCTCAGTAAAATGGTATCAGCTCATGTGTCTATAAAAGTAAGACAAAAATTAACAACTAAAACAAATATCGAGCTTAAGCAAATTGATGCAATTTCGCAGCTCTATGCCATAAGTGGTGAGTTTGATTTAATTGCTGTAGTACAGGCTCAAAATTTAGAGCAGCTTAGCCATTTACTAGACGATATAGGAAATCTGGATGGAGTAGAGCGCACAACATCTTCTGTTATTTTAGAAACTAAATTTAAGCGCTAGAGTCAGTGAGTTTTTGTTTTAGTCGTTAAGTGAACACTCGGTATACTTTAGGTAAGTAATAGAAAGGCTAGGGTTTGTTGATCTTTCAAGGTTGAATTTCAGTAGCCTGTTTAGTATTCAGGCAAGGCAGAGCCTATGCAGTGTGGTTACTCCCCATAAATGGGCGATAACGTAGCATTAATGCCAAACAGGCGCTGCTCAAAGGGTCCTTCCTAGGCGCTATTTACTCTTTGCTCGGTTTTTACTTATTCTTACATGGATGTAAGCCATTAGAACAACGCAGGAGCAGTTATTGAGCCCACTAGGTTACAAATCTCGCGCCGCGATTAAATAGCGCCTAGTTTGAACGAATTTTAATCCTCAAAGATCAACAGACCCTAGATATAAATGCATTAATTTAAATATTTAAGTGTACTTTTTATAAGCTAATAGCAGTAGAGCATAGATTTAAATATTGAAGCCATTGATAAGATACAAAATTTTGTAAGGAGAATTTATGCTTTTTTAATATGGATGACTATACTCATTTTAATTTGTACAATATTTAGTAATGGATTATGCCTGCATATTTTTTTACCCTCTTATTGGGTTTAACTGAGCCTCTTCAGTTTGGAACAAACTTACCCACCACTGCACCTGATAATGCAGTCAACCAAGTTGAGTGTATTTTATTTGAAATGGGAGCCCCTTTTCAGCTACAAACCTTGCCATGGTTACGTGCACGTCGAGAAGTAAAGTTAGACCGCTTAGATGGTTATTTCACAACTCATTTAATGCCTGAAATGAAGGCCTATGGGCGCATATCATCCCCCATCTTTTTAGAAAGCTGGTACTGGTTTACTCATCCAGAGAGCATTAATAAACCAAAAAATAAAATGCGTTATGGTGCAGTAAGAGGGAGTTATCAGGCTAATTGGTTTAAAACTCAGAATATTATTGCTGAGGTAGAAGTAAATTCATTAGAAGAAATAGTAAATGTTATGCACCATAAGCGGATTGATAGAATTCTACTTGATTTAGACGATTTTGAATTAGCAGCCTCTAAGCTAGGCATTAATGAAGATGAGTATCAAAGAGAATTTTTTAGGTATGTGCCTTTGGGATTATTTGCTTCGCATTCACTTATTAAACGCTTCCCTAAATTTATGCAGCAGTTTGATGAAAATATAAATACTTGCGCGCAGGCTCCATTTTCACTATCAAAAAGTGAAGAAAAGCAAATACTTGATAGGTTGTCCAGTAGTGCTAAAACCTTACTAAACTTACCTAGTTTAGTAGAACAAGTTCAAATAAGTAATGAGTCTCCCTTAAGTGAATCTGAAATTAAAAAACTAGACCGGCTATGGATAAAAGAAAGTAAACAAGTTGAGCACCCTGATGGGTTAACTATGCTTAATTTACCGTTATCTAAAGTATTTAAAAAATGGCAATTACAATTTAAAGGTGTTGTTACTGAGCTGATATTGACTGATAACCAAGGAAAAAACATCGCTATTAGTAAGCTAACCAGTGACTACTGGCAAGGAGATGAAAATAAGTTTACTAAAATATTTAAACAGTCAAAAGATTTTAACTTTGATAGCGTCACATATGATGCATCAACACATCATTTTCAAGTTCAGCTAAGTTTTCCTGTTTTAGATGATAATAATAGTCATATTGGAGTGTTAATTTTAGGTGTTGATGTAGAAAAAGCACTTCATTCGTCAAACGCAAAGAGTAATTAACTCATTACCTTTCACATAAGTTAGCTAAGCTTTAATGCTTCAGCTTAGCTAACTATATGCTATGGAAGTGTTTTTTCTGAAATAGGTTTTTTTCTTATAACTTCTTTTTTGGCTTTATCAAGCTTTATAAAATAAGCATTACCGCCTATGCCTTTAAACTCTTCATCTGTAAATACAATCGTATTGTCATCAAAAAAGGTGACTGCTTCTTTTTGAGTAACAATCCCTAAGTCTATTTTTGATACATCACCAGAGAAAAACTTATCACCTTCAAAGTTTTCAAATAACCAAAGACTTGTTGAATCAAGTAAGACTAATTTTTTACGATCGGGGCTGAGCGCCGCAGAGGTTATCCAGCATAGTTTTTCAAGCGTGGTACACGTTTTAAAAGAGTCAATTAGCTCAGCATCAAAATTTGCTGCATGATCGCCCACTTTATACACTTTAGTAATACCATCGAAAGGTTCTGTGCGGTTTTTAGTAAATAAATATAAATGACGACCTAGTGCTACAAATGCTTCTAAATCAAAATTGCGGTCATTGGGTTTTATTGGACTGCCATCCATTTCAGGGTAGGTAAACTTAATTATTTCGGCTTGGGTTGTGTTTGTTTTTATATCTATAGGGTTTTCTATTTTATAAATAGTGAGCCATCTACGATCATTTTTGTTATTACCAAAATCCCCTAAAAAAAAGTGCCCAAATTTGTTTTGGGTCATGTCTTCCCAATCAATGTTTTTAGCGTTTTCAACCAAAATTTCTTTGGCGATAGAACCATCTTTGTTAAGGCGGTAAAGCTTGGGTTCGTTGCCTCCGTCGTTAATAGCCCATAGACGTTTTTGTTTATCAAATTCAATACCTGAGATTTCTTTTAATTTAGGATCAACTGAGATTTCTTTTTTACTATAAAGGGTATAGATTGAAGAACCAACAAGTGTGGCTATTATTAAAAAGATGATGGCTATAGTTATTAAAATGCTTTTTTTCAACATGAAAATTATGATATTTCAGAGTATTAAGATGCTGTGTATTATCGCTGATGAAAGTACAGAACAAAAGAATTTTATAAATTTAGGCAATACTTTTGGATTATTTAACTTTAAATTCGATTAAATAAATAATATGTGATGTACGCTTAGTTGGTTCAAATATTGCTCTGTACTACTGAGCTTTTTAAAAAAGATTGTTTATATACTAACCGCACTTTTTAAGTGCAGAAAAAATGAATTGTTGCACTGTAATAATGCGTAAATAAAGTTTTGGTTAACTTACAACGTGTTTAATGATTTTGAATGGAATCCACATCGCCTTTTTGTTTAGTTGTATGGCCTGTGGCAAAGATTAAGTACCCTTTTTGGTTTAGTTGGAGCCTGCTATGTTGAATAAACGTTTTTTTAAAACAAAAGATGAAGCTGAAGTAACCTTTGAATTTTCTCATCCAGAGGCAGAAGAAGTTTGCTTACTAGGCGAATTTAATGATTGGCAACCTGTGCCAATGAAGCTTAATAAAAAACAAGGTGTGTTTAAATTTAAGCAACGCTTACCTATCGATCAACAATTTCACTTTCGTTATTTAATAAATGGAGACATTTGGGATAACGACCACCAAGCTGATGGTTATATTGGCAATACATTTGGCACAGAAAACAGCATAGTAAATACTCAACGCATTAATTAAGGCGATTCAATGGATGCTCTTTCGCAGTTGTTTTACCTGCATGGTATTGGCTTTGAATTTACTAAGTATACAGGTGAACAGGTGTTCTTTAGCGAAGACACGCGTAAACGTGCTTTGCAATGTTGCGGTGTTGATACAAATAACGAAGCCGAAATAACTCAACTAACTTATGATTTAGATGCATCGCTTTGGCTGGATTTAGTACCCAGTGTGAGTTTGGTTGACCAAAAAAAATGCGCTTTAAAGCTTCGTATAGACGAACGTCAGCAGTATTTAGCCGCCAACATTAATGTCCCTTCTCTTGGGATTAATATAGCGGTTGAGAACCTTTATAATTTGGCAGTTACAGGTGAATATTACTTACATGGCGTTCGCTATATTGAGCTGGCACTACCCATAGATAATATGCCAATTGGCTATCATGACGCCAATGTTCAGGTAGGTGAGCAACACGCTATTACACAAATTTGGTGCGTGCCTGAGCAAGTCTATCAAGTTGAAGACACAAAGCGCACAGGGTTATCTATTCAGCTTTACACATTAAAAAATAAAGCGCATTTAGGTATTGGCGACTTTGACGATTTACTAACGCTTACAAAATTATGCAGCTCGCAAAATATGGATTACATATTACTTAACCCACTGCATTTGTTATTTGCTGATATGCCAGAGCGTGCAAGCCCTTATAGCCCTAGTAGTCGGGCTTTATTAAACCCTCTTTATATTTCTATAGTATTAAGCGAAGACGCACAAAATAACGCAGTTCTACATGACCTCATGCAACGAGACGATGTAATTACACTTATAAAAAGTAATGATCAATTTATAGATTATGAAAATGTAAGCCGTATAAAGTATGCGTTATTTGAAGCGCTTTATAATCAGTTTGAATTAACGGCAAGTGATGAGCGTCGCCAAGCGTTTACTGATTTTTGTAATACTCATTCAACTACGTTAAATACCCTCGAATCAGACAACTTAACATTTGATTATTACCTGCAGTGGCAAGCGCATATGCAATTGGCACTGTGTCAAAAAAGTTGTGCAGAGCGAGGTATGGCTATTGGCTTAATAAACGACTTAGCTGTTGGTTGTGCTGGCGATGGGGCCGAGTTTAAAAATCAGCAGTCGTTGTTTAGCCAAGGTGCAAGTGTAGGCGCTCCACCTGATCCATGGGCCGAAGCTGGCCAAAACTGGGGGCTTCCAGCACTAAATCCTCAAAGTCTTAGTAATAATCACTACCAATTCTATCGCTCGCTCATTCGCGCAAACATGCAAAATGTAGGTGGACTTAGAATTGACCACGTAATGGCTATTAGGCGCCTATGGTGGTGCTTTGAAAGCAATAGTGAACAAGATGGCTGTTATGTTTACTACCCGTTTGAGCACTTACTCGCCATTTTAAAAATTGAATCACATATTAATCAGAGTATTGTTATTGGAGAAGATTTAGGCGTTGTGCCGCCAGAGGTAAGGCAGGCTTTGGCATCTAGCGGTATTTTTTCTAACAGCTTATTTTATTTTGAAAAACAACACAGTGGTGAGTTTTTATCGACTGATGAGCTAGCAACACAGTGTTTGTTAATGATAGCCAATCATGATGTACCGCCTTTTACAGGTTGGTGGCAGCATGCTGATTTAAATATTAAGCAACAATACAAGCTTATTACTTGCAATGAATACGAGCAATTAAAGCAACAACGAATAGAAGAGCAACATAGGATACTACGATTTATTAATCGCCATACCAATACAACCGAGCTTCTATTACATAGTAATTCAGTCGAAGTATATAACGCACTAGCATTATGTTTGGCGGGTTCTCAATCGCGTTTATTTGCAATACAAATAGATGATTTAGATGAGCAGAAGTATCCGGTTAATATCCCCGGGACAGACAAAGAATATCCTAATTGGCGACGTGTATTAACGCATACCAGTGAAGAAATTTTTACCAAAAATGCCTCACTTTTAGCTGCTATCGATTCAATAAGGAAAGGTTAAATGAGCAGTACAACTAATGAAAATAGTTACGATGCACAGGTGCATGCATTAAATACAGGACGATTTAAAGACCCATTTAGCTTTTTAGGGGCACATAAAACGGATGCTGAGGTTGAAATTCGTTTTTACTTACCTTGTGCAATAAGTGTGAGTGTTACATTAAACAATAAAAGTATTAAGGCGCAGCGCTACCAACAAAGTGACTTATTTATAGTCAAAGTTGATGCGCTGCCCACTGCGCCTTATCAATGCATTGCTCAGTACACAAATAGCAGGACTACCTTTTATGATGAATACAGCTTTGAAAGCACACTTGATGCAGAGGCAATGTATTTATTTAACGAAGGCAGCCTTGAACATGCGTACTCTCATTTTGGTGCACATTTTAGCACTCAACAAAATGTAGAGGGTGTGCGCTTTTGTGTATGGGCGCCTAATGCTGCAAGTGTCTCTATTATTGGTGAGTTTAATTTTTGGCAAGCTAATCGCCACTTTATGCGTTTTCATCCTGCAAGTGGTGTATGGGAGCTATTCGTACCAGGCCTTAAAGCCGACATGTGCTACAAATTTGCAATTACCGCCCAAAGTGGAGAAGTACTCGAAAAAGCCGACCCCTATGCATTTAAAATGCAACAAGCACCGGGTACTGCAAGTGTACTGCAGTATAAACCAGAACCTATAACGCTCGGCGCTCAGGCACTTCAAAACAGACAAAAGCGTAATCATATTGATGCGCCAATTAGTATTTATGAAGTGCATTTAGGCTCATGGCAACGCGCTGAAAACAACCGCTATTTAAGTTACACAGAGCTTGCTGACAAACTGGTTAGCTACGCCCTTGAAATGAATTTTACCCACCTTCAACTTATGCCAATAAGTGAATACCCGTTTGATGGTTCGTGGGGTTATCAGCCTGTTGGTTTATTTGCACCTACCAGCCGTTTTGGCGATTACAACAGCTTTAAATACTTTGTAGAGCAATGCCACAAAGCTAATTTAGGTATTTTACTTGATTGGGTGCCTGGGCATTTTCCCAGCGATCCGCATGGCTTACATCGATTCGATGGCACTCATTTATATGAGCATGCCGATAAGCGCCAAGGTTTTCATCCTGATTGGAATACCTACATTTATAACTACGACCGCCCTGAAGTTAAAAGCTTTTTGATTTCAAATGCTATGTATTGGTTACATCAATTTGGTTTAGATGGTCTGCGTGTAGATGCCGTAGCCTCTATGTTGTATTTAGATTACAGCCGAAAAGAAGGCGAGTGGATTGCTAATTGTTACGGCGGGCGCGAAAACTTAGGTGCGATTGAGTGCCTAAAGCAAGTCAATATGCGCAGCTATAAAAACAACCCAGGCATTATGATGGTGGCTGAGGAGTCAACAGCGTGGCCGGGCGTCACCCAAAGTGTTGAGCACAACGGCTTAGGCTTTGGCTATAAGTGGAATATGGGTTGGATGAACGATAGTTTGCATTACATGCAGCACGACCCTTTATACCGTCAGCATCATCATCACGAAATGACTTTTTCGATGGTATACGCTTTTAGTGAAAACTATATATTGCCATTAAGCCACGATGAAGTAGTACACGGTAAAGGCTCGTTAATTGAAAAAATGCCAGGCGATGATTGGCAGAAATTTGCAAATTTACGCGCTTACTACGCATTTATGTGGGCACACCCGGGTAAAAAACTCTTGTTTATGGGCGGTGAAATTGCACAGCGAAAAGAGTGGGGGCACGATCATTCTATCGATTGGCATTTACTTGAGCACCAAAGCCACAGCGGTATAAAGCACACCGTAAAAGCGCTCAATACCGTTTATAAAAACCAACCCGCGTTGTATGAGTTAGATTCGAGCGCGGCTGGTTTTACCTGGATAGATAACAATAATAATCAGCAGAGCATTTTAAGCTTTGTTCGCTATGCTAAAAACGCAAAAGACTTTGTGGTTGTTATTGCTAATTTTACCCCCGCGTCATATGAAAACTACGTTATTGGCGTACCGAGTAAAGGGCGTTATAAAGTTGTTTTAAATACAGACGATACTCAGTTTTTTGGCTCTGGCGTTGAGGTAACTAAAGATTCATCGCAGATAGTTCAGGCAATAAATGAATCAAATCATGGCTTTAAACACAGTATTTCAATTGCCATTGGTGGCTTAACAACTATTTACTTACAAAAGGTTGATGATGAGTAACCAATTTGATGTAGCCCCCGGTAATGTAGAACCGCTAGGTTCTAGTGTTATTAATAATGGGGTTAACTTCGCGCTTTATGCGCCAGGTGCAAGCCAAGCCTATGTGTGTTTGTTTGATAAAAGTGGCCATTCAGAAATCCTAAAAATGGCGATGAATATCAACGAAGGGGGTATTTGGAGTATTCATATTTCGCCATTAAGCGCAGGCGCACTTTATGGTTTTAGAGTGGAGGGTGAATATAACCCTAAAAATGGTCAATTATTTAACGAAAATAAGCTACTTATAGACCCGTACGCAAAAGACTTGTTTGGTGAGTTTACTTGGAGCGAACGCCATTACGGGCAAATGCCAATTGGTACTAAAAGTTGCGTAAATAATGCGATTGATATACCTAAATCAAAAGTAGCGGCTCCGACTTTCTATGCGGATAAAAAGCCAAACCACCGTTGGTCAAACACGGTTATTTACGAGTGTCATGTTAAGGGCACTACGTGTCGTCATCCTAAAATCCCCAAATCTCTTCAAGGAAAGTTTTTAGGGATAAGCCACCCAAGCTTTATTGAGCACTTACAAAGCTTTGGAGTTACAGCAGTTGAGCTTTTACCTGTTCATTCATTTATTAGTGAGCAATTTTTAACAGGGAAAGGGCTGCAAAACTATTGGGGTTATAACACGCTGAACTTTTTTACCCCTCATAAAGACTATTTGGTAAACGACGATATAAACGAGTTTAAGCAAATGGTGCAAGAGCTTCATGCAGCCGACATAGAAGTTATTTTAGATGTTGTTTATAACCATACAGCAGAGGCGGGGGCAGATGGCCCTATATTATCGCTAAGAGGCTTTGATAACTTAGCGTATTACCGCACAGTAGAAGGGCAGCCTGATGTATATATAAACGATACTGGCTGTGGGAATACCATAAATATTGACCACCCTAAAACACTGCAACTGGTACTCGACAGCCTTCGTTATTGGGTTGAAGTAATGGGAGTTGATGGTTTTAGGTTTGATTTAGCGACCATTTTAGGGCGGTCGAAAGCAGGCTTTAGCTCTGCACATACTTTTTTACAAGTGGTAGCTCAAGACCCAGTGCTAAACAAGGTTAAGCTAATAAGCGAGCCGTGGGATATCGGCCCTGGTGGCTATCAGTTGGGTGCATTTCCGCCGCCGTGGCGAGAATGGAACGATCAATACCGCGATGTAATTAGGCGTTTTTGGCAAAGTGAAAAAGGCATTATAGCAAGCGTTGCAAAACGTTTGCATGGATCGTTTGATATTTTTGAGCACAGCCAGCGCGGACCACTCAATAGTATTAACTTTATAACGAGTCATGATGGTTTCACGCTTGCTGATTTAGTGAGTTATGAGGAAAAACATAACGAGGCTAATGGTGAACAAAACAGAGATGGGCACAGTGCAAATCATTCGTTTAGCTGCGGAGTTGAAGGCTTTACCAGTGACTCAAAAATAAACGCACTGCGCTTACAACAACAAAAAAACTTTTTACTTACTTTGATACTCTCAAAAGGTGTACCCATGATTGCCGCTGGCAGCGAAATGGCGCACTCGCAAGGGGGTAATAACAATGCTTATTGCCAAAATAATCGTACGAGTTGGCTTGCCTGGAAAGATTCTCAGCTTAATCATTCGCTAACACGATTTATTGATGACGCGTTAAAAATTAGACGCGCACACCGTGCGTTTAAACACAGTGTATTTTTAGATGATATAGACGAGCGTTTTACCGTTAAGTGGTTTACCGAACAAGGTAAAACCATGACCGACGCGAATTGGCATGAAGATACCAGGCAGTTTTTAATGTATAGCTTACTTGATAAGCAAAATAATCATGCATTACTGATGGTATTTAATGCCAGTAAAAAAACAGTTTTTTGCCAAATGCCGCCTTCGCCTATAAATGCACCGTGGCAAATGGTTTTATCAAGTGTAAATAATGCATCTGTGAGTAGTAATGAAGATGCGATGGTTGAAATTACAGCACAAAGCAGCTGGGTTTTTAGTGCCAATTTAGAGGATGTAAGTCATGGTTAAACAAAGTGATCAAGTATGTGTAGTAAAGGGCTGGCAAGAAGGTCCTGTTATAGATGAAAGTACGCTTAAAGATGACTTAACACGGCATTTTTATTATACCCTCGGCCGCGATAAGGTCGGCGAATCAAGACTGTATTTATACCATGCTTTAGCGCTGACTATTCGCGACAGACTTGTTGCCCGCTGCAGAGAAACGAATCAACAAATTAAGCAAGAGAAACGCCGCAAAACGGCTTACCTTTCTCTTGAATTTTTAATGGGACGTGCGCTAGGTAATGCAATACTAAACCTAGATTTAGACGACCAAGTTGCTGCTGCATTACAAGAATACTGCACAACAGTAGAAACGCTTGAAGATGCCGAGCACGACGCAGGTTTAGGTAACGGTGGTTTAGGCCGCCTAGCTGCTTGTTTTTTAGATAGTTGTGCAAGTCTAGCGTTACCTGTCATTGGTTATGGCCTTCGTTACGAATACGGCATGTTTAACCAATCAATCAAAGATGGCAATCAAATTGAGCAACCAGATAATTGGCTACGCGAAGGACACCCGTGGGAGCTAAGCGCACCAGAGCACGCTAAACGTGTGAAATTTGGCGGCTACGTGCAAAGTTACACAGATAAATTTGGCCGAGAGCATCGCCAGTGGATGAGTTCACAAGATGTATTAGCAGTCCCTTACGACGTTCCTGTCCCGGGTTATAAAAACAATATTGTAAATACGTTACGCTTGTGGAAATCAGAAGCGACGGATGAATTTAACTTAACCGAATTTAATGCCGGTAGTTACTCAGAAGCCGTTGCACAAAAAAACCTAGCTGAACAAATTACCATGGTGCTGTATCCAAATGACAGCAGCGAAAATGGTAAGGAGCTTAGGTTGCGCCAACAATACTTTTTATCATCTGCGAGTATTCAAGATGTAGTAGATCAATGGGTTTCTCAACATGGCGAGAGTTTTAGTGACTTTGCTGATTTTCATGTTTTTCAGTTAAACGACACGCACCCAAGTATTGCCGTTGCAGAGCTGATGCGCATTTTAATTGATGATTACGAACTTGACTGGAACGATGCTTGGCAAATCACTACTAAAACAATGGCCTATACAAACCATACGCTACTTCCTGAAGCGCTTGAAAAGTGGTCAGTTTCGTTATTTTCAAAGCTATTGCCACGTATTTTAGAAATAGTTTACGAGATAAACGCACGCTTTTTAGCACAAGTAGCACAGCAATGGCCGGGTGATGTTGAAAAACAACGTGCCTTATCGTTAATTGAAGAGGGCGACGAGCCGCAAATTCGTATGGCTTATTTAGCCATTGTAGGTAGTTACTCTGTAAATGGCGTAGCAGCACTGCATACCGAACTGTTAAAAGCGGGCTTATTTAAAGAGTTTTACGCGCTTTGGCCAGATAAGTTTAATAACAAAACAAATGGTGTTACCCCAAGACGTTGGCTTGCACATTGTAATCCCGTTTTAAGTAAATTAATCAGCGAAAAAATTGGTCATGACTGGGTTAAAAACTTTTCAACAATTAGCGACCTACGTCGCTTTTACGATGACAAAGCATTTCATGGGCAATGGCAAAATGCTAAACGCGAAAACAAACAGCGTTTAGTTGATTTAGTTAAGGCGCGCTGCGATGTTGATTTTGACGTATCGATGATGTTTGACGTACAAGTAAAACGTATTCACGAATACAAACGTCAGCTATTAAACATACTTCATGTGATTCATTTATATGACCGTATTCGCCGTGGTGATACCCAAGGGCTTGTTCCTCGCTGTGTTTTATTAGGTGGTAAAGCAGCACCGGGTTATTACATGGCTAAAAAAATTATTAAGCTTATTAATAACGTGGCAGAGGTTATAAATAAAGACCCGTTAGCAGCCCCGTATTTACGCGTCGCCTTTTTACCTAATTACAACGTAACCGCTATGGAAGTTATTTGTCCTGCAACCGATTTGTCAGAGCAAGTATCTACCGCAGGCAAAGAAGCGTCTGGTACTGGCAACATGAAGTTTATGATGAATGGTGCATTGACGATCGGCACGCTGGATGGTGCAAACATTGAAATTAGAGACGCCGTTGGTGCAGACAACTTCTTTTTGTTTGGGGCACAAGCTCATCAAATTGATGATATTAAGTCACGTTACAATCCTGAGCATTTAATCGCGCAAAATAGCGATTTAAATAATGTAATGCAACTACTCGAAAGCGGCCATTTTAACTTGTTTGAACCATGCTTATTTGACGATATTACAAATGCAATTAAGAGCCCGCACGATCCATGGCTTGTTGCGCACGATTTTGAAAGTTATGTAGCAGCTCAAAAAGAAGTTGATAAAGCTTACGCAGATCAAACCTACTGGACACAAATGAGTATTTTAAATACGGCAGCCAGTGGAATGTTTTCAAGTGATAGAACCATAAGCCAATACAGTGAAGACATTTGGCATTTAGAACCCCTCAATATTAGTGAAACAGACTTAACGACAACTAAAAGCCATGCCACTAACAGCCTAGACTAAATGGAGAGAGTATTATGCCCAATTATGCAAATCGCTACATAAGTAGCCTAACCAGAGAAACTTACGCGTTAATACTGGCAGGGGGTCGCGGTTCTCGCCTGCATGAGCTAACCGATTGGCGAGCAAAGCCAGCAGTTTACTTTGGTGGTAAACATCGAATTATTGATTTTCCACTATCAAACTGCATTAACTCGGGTGTGAGACGCGTTGGTATTGCCACACAATATAAATCGCATTCATTAATTCGCCATGTAAACCGCGCGTGGGGCCACTTTAAAAAAGAGCTGGGTGAGTCGGTTGAAATACTCCCTGCATCTCAGCGCCAAGGTGATGATTGGTACTGTGGAACCGCAGATGCTGTTTTTCAAAACATAGATATTATTCGTCACGAACTCCCTAAATATGTGATGATTTTGTCTGGAGATCATGTGTATCGCATGGACTATGGCGCTTTATTGGCTGAACATGTGCAAAAGGGCGCAGATATGACAGTGTGTTGTATTGAAGTCCCAGTAGAGGAAGCCGCAGATACGTTTGGTGTAATGACCGTTGATGAAGAAAACAGAGTGTGTCGTTTTGATGAAAAACCAGCAATGCCGAGCTCCGTACCCGGCAAGCCAGGTACATGTTTAGCATCAATGGGGAATTACATTTTTAATACTGAATTTTTGTTTGAGCAACTTAAAAAAGATTCTGAGAATGAAGGCTCTGGCCGAGATTTTGGTCACGATATTATTCCAGCAATTATAGAAGAGCATAATGTATTTGCTTTCCCATTTAGAGATCCAAACCAAGAGGGGCAACCTTATTGGCGCGATGTAGGTACACTAGATTCGTTCTGGGAGGCTAATATGGAATTGGTAATGCCAGAACCACAACTTGATTTATACGACCCAACGTGGCCAATATGGACATATCAAGAGCAACTACCACCTGCTAAGTTTATTTTTGATGACGAAGATAGGCGCGGTATGGCATTAGACTCAACTGTGTCGGGTGGGTGTATTATTTCGGGCTCTGCGGTTAGAAAGTCACTCTTGTTTTCTAATGTCCACGTTCGCTCATTTTGTACCATTGAGCAGTCGGTAATTTTACCCGGTGCGGTTATAAATCGAGGTTGTAAAATTAAGCGTGCGATTATAGATAGGAGCTGTGAAATACCAGCAGGTCTCGAAATCGGTTTTGACAAAAAAACAGATGAAGAAAATGGCTTTAGAGTATCTAAGAAAGGCATCGTTCTTGTTACTCGTGATATGCTCACTGAGCTTGCAAAAAAGTTAGAGCGCCAAGCGCGTGAGAATAAAAAGCTAGCGTAAAATACGTTAAATATTAAGCACGACAACAAAGCTTGCTCATTCATGAGCAAGCCCACACAGGTCTAAAGGAAGTAGTAAATTAATGCATGTATTAATGGTTGCAGCAGAAAATGACGCGTTACCAGGCGCAAAAGTAGGCGGTGTGGCAGATGTAGTACGCGATGCCCCAAGGGCGCTCGCAAAGCAAGGTATAACGGTTGACGTTGTTATTCCTGACTACGGGTTTGAGCCGCTTGAGCGTATTTATATAGGTGAAGTAACCGTTGCATTTAATGCTCAACCGCATGTATTAACAGTTTTTGAAGTACAACAAGCCCAAAATAATGTAAGCCAAATTGTTATTAGCCACCCGCTATTTAGTGAATTAGGTAGTGTATATTGTAACGATGCACCGGGGAGGCCTTTTGCAACTGATGCGACAAAATTTGCTTTATTTAATGCAGCTGTCTGCGAAGCATTATTACAAGGTGTATTAAAGCGCCCTACAGCGCTACATTTACATGATTGGCACAGCGCCTGCGTTGCAGTTTTACTTAAGTTTGAGCCACGTTATAGCTCACTTAATACCTTACCGATTGCCTACACAGTGCATAATATTGCACTGCAAGGTATAAGACCTTTTAAACACGACGACTCAAGCTTAGAGGCATGGTTTCCGTCACTTAGTTATAATGGCCAGCAACTATGCGACCCGCGTTACCCTCATTGCTTTAATCCTATGCGCAGTGCAATAAATCTTTGCGATAAAATACATGTTGTATCACCAACCTACAGCCAAGAGGTTCTTGAACCTAGTAATTACGAGCATGGTTTTTTTGGTGGCGAAGGGCTTGAGCAAGATCTGCAAAATGCAGCAAGCCAAGGTAAGCTTGTCGGTATTTTAAATGGCTGCGAATATCCAAGCAATGCACTTGAAGGAGCAACTCTCGCTGATTTTTATAGCCAAGCAGAGAACACTTTATTTACTTGGATGGCTAATAGCGAGCAGTTACAAAGCGGCTATTATATTGCTCATCAACGACTACAACAATTTAAAGCTGTGGCTAATGATGGGCCACTAGTCACAAGCGTTGGCCGGCTTACAGAGCAAAAGGTTTTGTTATTGTGCCAGCAGGTAAATGGAACTTTAGCGATTGATAAAGTGTGCCAAGTAATTAATGAATATAACGGCAGGCTTATTGTTTTAGGCTCGGGTGACAAAGAACTCGAGAGCATATTTACAAAAGCAATGGCACGTAATTCCAATCTTTTATTTTTGAAAGGTTATGGTCAAGGTGTTGGCGATTTAATGTATCAATTAGGTGACTTATTTTTAATGCCAAGCTCATTTGAACCTTGCGGTATTAGCCAAATGCTAGCAATGCGTGCGGGGCAACCGTGTTTAGTTCACAGTGTTGGCGGACTAAAAGATACAGTTAAACACCACGAAAATGGTTTTAGCTTTAATGGAGATACGTTAGCAACGCAAACGAGTAATTTAATTAGCTGTTTAGACGAAACTCTCTTAATTAAAAAGCAAAATCCTAAAAAGTGGCATAAAATTAAGCACAGCGCAGAGCAAATGCGTTTTTCGTGGCCACAAGTGGCAACTGATTATATAACAACCTTATACCGGTAAATCGTTGCTGTACTTTAAAGTTTAGTGACAAATGTACCTGCTTAGGGTTTAATTACTTAGTATTATATAAAAACTAAGAAGTAGGTAATGTGTCTGTATTTGTTGCAAGGCAAGCAATATTCAATAGAAGTAAAAAAGTAGTAGCCTATGAGCTACTTTTTCGTGATAGTCCTAAAAATTATTTTCCTGATATTGCCGAAGGCCAAGCAACAGCAAGGCTTATTATGGAAAATCAACTTAACTTAGGCACACGTCATATTACATCAGGTAAAAAGGCGCTCATTAATATAGGGCCGGAATCTTTAAAACTCGATTTATGTGCTTTTTTACCATGCCAAGATGTTGTAATTGAGTTACTCGAAACCATCGAACCCACCGACGATAACTATGAACTATGCCGAGGTTTATTTCATAGTAACTACAAACTTGCACTCGATGACTTTGTATATAAACCACAGTGGGATCGTTTTTTAAAGCTTGTTAAACTCATTAAGTTTGATATTGCAATTACACCTCTTAGCGAAATACAGCCCATAATTAATAAGTTACAAGCGCATAAACAAATAAAAATACTAGCCGAAAAAATAGAAACCCAAGACGATTACAAGCTCGCCTTTGATATGGGGTTTGATTATTTTCAAGGCTATTTTTTTGCAAAACCCACCATGATCAAACAAAATGACATTGACTATAACTATGGTTTAGTCGTCGCTATTTACGCCGAGATAATGAAAACAAGTCCAGATATAAAAGCTATATCGGGTCTGTTTGAGCTTGATGCTGCACTTGCATATAAATTACTGCGTTTAATAAACAGCGGTGTGTTTCCTATACAAAGCCAAATATCGTCACTCAAGCAAGCGCTTGTGTATTTAGGGCATGAACGCCTTAAAAAGTTTGTGAGCCTTATTGTTACTGCTCATACCGCAGGTAAAAAACCGGCAGAGCTAATGCAAGTGTGTGTTGTACGCGCACGTTTTTGTGAGTTATTAGCAAAAAAGGTTAATAAGAGCCAGTCAGGCGAAGCATTTTTAACCGGATTATTTTCACTGCTCGATGCAATCCTTGATCAACCCATGAGCTTACTTGTTGAAAAGCTCCCTTTTCCTGATGAAATAAAAACGGCATTATTAGGGGATAAAAACACACTGTATTATATTTTAAATGTTGTTAAAGCATACGAAACAGGAAGCTGGTGGGCACTTGAGCAAGCGGTACTTTTGCTAAATATAGATAGTGCTATACTACCTCCACTTTACCAGCAGTCAGTCGATTGGGCTGACAGTTATAAGAATAATATTTAACGGATAATAGCTTTAATGCGCAATTATAATATGGACTTTATTCGCGGCGTTGCCGTGCTTGGCCTAGTTTACATGAATGCTTACGCCTTCGGCCTTTTTGAATACGGGTATACCTCTTTAACTAATCCTCCTGTTAGCGACTCAATTATTCACACCTTTAGCAGCGTGTTTGTAGATGGGCGTTTTAGAACGCTGTTTAGTTTGCTTTTTGGCGCCGGGCTTTACATTCAATGGCAACGTTATAAGTCTGAGGTGCAATTAAAAAGTAGGCTTTATTGGTTAATACTCTTTGGTTTAGCGCACGGGTTTTTACTTTGGGCAGGTGATATTTTATTTGTTTACGGTGTATCTGGCTGGTTTGTTATTAAATATTTAGAGAGTGATAGCAACGTACTTTTAAAAAGAGGACTTGAGTTTATTTTGTTATCGGGTGTAGCTACCGTGCTTGTTATATCTAGCGTACCCGATGAAGTGATTTACCGCGATTCAGCACAGTTTATAGATTTATATAACCCACACTATATTGATTACTTTATTAGTAACCTCGCCATGAACACATTGATGCTTGTTATGGTGCCAATAATGATAATGTGGATGTGCGTGGGTCTTATGCTCATTGGTATTTATTTATATAAACAAGATGTTTTTAGTAAAGGCTTAACGACTCAGCAATTAATAATTTGCGTTGCAATAACCATTATTTTTTGTGGTGTTAGGCTTTATGCATCACAGCTTAGTGGCAGCTTAGGGTATGGAGTGCAAGAATTTGTAAATATGTTTGCGGCGCTAGGTATGGCTACGCTTTATATTCATTTAATTGTTAAATTTTGCAATAACAAGGCACACGTCGGCACGCTTATTCAACAAGCAGGGCGCTTAGCATTTACTTTATATATTAGCCAAACACTCATCCAATTATTGTTATATAAAGTGCTATTTACGCACTGGGTACTCAGTTTTGATCGTATTGATTACTGGTTAGTAGCAACGGGTTTAGTTGTGCTGCAGCTCATATTTACCTTTATATACAGCCGCTATTTTAATCAAGGTCCGCTTGAATATGTATGGCGTAAATTAACGAAAGCAAAAATTAGTGCTTAAACGTCTATAAATAGTAAATTAGGGGCGAAAAAATAGTGTGGGTGGTTTACACTACTCGCCTTAAAAATTACTACGCTATAAGTGCCATGACCGAATTAAAACGTTTAAATAAATTTATTAGTGAAACAGGATTTTGTTCACGCCGCGAAGCCGATAAATATATTGAGCAAGGTCGTGTCAGCGTTAATGGCTACTCACCAGAAATGGGCGTAAAAGTAGCCGCTACCGATGTTGTATTAATTGATGGTAAGCCGCTTAAAGCCACGCCAAAGCGCGTTTACATTGCCTACAATAAACCCGTTGGTATAACGTGTACTACCGAAAGTAAAATTCAAAGTAATATTATTCGCGCGGTAAATTATCCTACGCGTATATTCCCAATAGGGCGCTTAGATAGACCGTCTGAAGGGCTTATATTTTTAACTAACGAAGGCGATATCGTTAATAAAATTTTACGTGCGGGCAATAATCACGAAAAAGAATACGTTGTTACGGTAGATAAACCGCTTAATCGTCAGTTTGTTACAAAAATGGCGAATGGCGTGCCTATCTTAGATACCGTTACTAAAGAATGTAAAGTAACGCAAAGTGGCCCCAAAGAATTTAAAATAGTACTTACTCAAGGTTTAAACCGTCAAATACGCCGCATGTGTGAATACTTAGGCTACGAAGTTGTAACCTTAAAACGTACGCGCATAATGAACGTAACACTTAAAGGTTTAAAAGTAGGGCAGTGGCGTCACTTGTCAGATATTGAAATGGCGCAAATAAACGATTCGATTTCTGATTCTGGTAAAACCCAAGAGCACTCGCTTGATACTAATAAGCAATCAGAAAATAATGCACCTTTAGCACCTAAAAAACGTGATTTTCAGGGCGAAAACCCACGACGGTTTAATAATGGTGATCGAAATAATGAGCGTAGTACTGAGCGAAATACAAATCGTAACTCTGAGCGCAGCAACGCTAACGGAGAGCGCAAAAATGAGCGCAGTAATACTCCTTACCAAAAGCGTTCTACAACGTATGTGGGTAAGCCAAAAAGCATTAAAGAGAACAAGTCGTCTAATGCTAAATCAGACTCAAAACCAAGCTCGGACCGTATTCTCAGTCTAAAAAAATAATGTGCAGCTAAGTGGTATTCTACTACCACTGTATTTCTTGTACTATATTACCAAGTGGGCTTTTAACGCCCACTAAGTTTACGTTGTTATTTTGCAAACCCACCAATCTACCTTTATCTAAATACCATCTAAAAGTGTGCTTTTTATAGCTTTTTAAATCCAGTACAGTCAGTTTTGCGCAACTGTATTCATAATCAGTTGGACAAGTACCTACTTCGAGTAACTGATATTCTTGCTGCCATATATTATCACCGTATTTATTAGCCAGTAACTTTACTGAAATACATACTGACGTCCACAACCATAAGTAAATTAAAATAAGTAAACCGATTGGTATAAATACTGAGCGGAATTTCCCGTGTTCAACAATATAATCTTTAACCGTATGTTTAAATTCAAAGTTATTATTGTATTTTTTATATAGGTGCCTAAATAAAGCAACTGATAACACGATTGTCATTATTGGAAATAACGTAAATGTTAAAGTGTTATATATACCGTTGGGAATAAAAGCGGGATCGGCTTGTTCATCCCATGCAAGTAAAACCAGTGGAGGAGCCGTTGCTAAAAGTAGCAGAGCGCTGTTGAATAGTTGTTTAAAGGTCACGGGGTATTCACTTATAAAATGCTGCTTGTATAAAGCCCAAACTAGCGCTTAATGTTTAGCTATTGAATGCTAAAGCCAATATAAAATAAGAGTATACCTAAATAAATTGTAATCGCCGATAACGAGTTTTTAGAGCGCAGGCGCTTAACAAGGTCGCGAGTGCCATCGAACATACCGGAAATAACCAGTAGTATGCCCCCTGTAAAACGGTAGTTGTTTAAGTTCACGTTACCATTATCGTCACTTATAAAGCGTAAATAACCAAAAAGTATAAAAAGACTGCCCGCTATTAATACTGCAATTTTAAAGTTTTCCAAGGCTTTTCCATAATATTGAGTTAGATACTAAAATGCCACTGAGTTTAGTCAGTGGCATTTAACTATATTACGAATTTAGTATTTATCCATATTTACTTTGCAAAACCACCTAGAGGCTTTAATAGAAGTGGTGACAGTGCAGCATGTTTATCGGTTAGTTCTTTAGGTAAATCACCCAAATGAACCATACGTGTTGGTGTTGCTGCAGCAATCCAGCGCTCTGCATGATCATCCCAGTTTTGGATGTGTATGTGCGAGGCTTCTAAATCTCTAAAGCGCTCATAAACAATAATATCGCCATCGTCAGACATGTAATATTGGTAATTTAGTGTACCAGGCTCTGTTTTTGCACGTTCTACTTGTGAATTCATTACTTCACGAAAGGCATCTAACTGGCCAGGGTTTAGCTTGGCTTCAACAATCCAGCCAAAATTATCAAATGTCGTATCACCGTTTTTGTTAATTTGACTCGTTTGTTCTTCTTCGCGAGAAAAGCCACCAAATGGTTTTAGCCAAAGAGGGCTTAAAGCCGCATGACGCTCACGAACATCATCAGGTAATTCGCCTAAATGCACCATGCGTGTAGGTGCAGCAACCGCCATCCAACGTGCTGAATGATCGTCCCAATTTTCAATATGTTCGTGTGAAGAGTCTGCATCAGCAAAGCGTTCGTAAACTAAAACATCGCCAGCATCAGACATATAATATTGATAATTTTTAGTGCCAACTTCATTAAGTG
This sequence comes from Pseudoalteromonas sp. NZS127_1, assembly GCF_015864295.1. Lineage (NCBI taxonomy): Bacteria > Pseudomonadati > Pseudomonadota > Gammaproteobacteria > Alteromonadales > Pseudoalteromonadaceae > Pseudoalteromonas > Pseudoalteromonas sp. NZS127_1. The sequence goes on from NZ_JADYXO010000007.1 coordinate 83,428, forward strand.
CGCGATTAACTTGTGAATTCATCACCGCTTTAAAGTTTTCAAGTTCACCAGCATTAAGTTTAGCTTCTACTATCCATCCAAAATTTTTAAACATGACTTTCTCTACTTAAATAAATTGCCTCTGTATAAGTGAGGCTAAAAAGTTAAAGGCAATTTCTATCGCCCTAGTTAGCATACCTATCGCTTAATTGGTAAGTGCTTAGATAACGAAGCTAAGTGTACAGAGTATTTAAATGTTGATAATAATCGCATTTATTTAATCAGTTTATAGTAAATGTATATAATAGTGGTTAGCCTATTTTGCAGGCCATTTAAATTTTTAAGTTAAAATTGCTTTATAGACGTGTTGTTAAGCTATTTACAAGTACACTTAGTTATATGAAGGGTAAGCTGTTAAGATGCGCCGTCTTAATAATGTAGAAAGGTTATAGAAGTAACATGTCAAAATTTTTCTTTATGGGTAAGCCCGACATAATGGGTAAAAATAACAGTAATGGATTTGCGCCAAATCGTACTGCAAAGGTAGGCACAGAGTTGCACCCGTTAACGCTAATTGTAAACTCAGCTGAACGACAATCGGAAATAGAAGCAATACTAGAAGAGCATTCGCTGTTTGCTTCAATTGAAGTTAAAGCAGACGTACCAGAAGATATTCGCGAACTAGACTTTGCGCTTAGCAAGTCAACACCACAAGTATTTGATAAAGTACCAGAGCGTAACGCACCTTGTGAATGTGGTAGCGGCAAAAAATATAAGAAGTGTTGCGGTTAGTTTCTTAACAACTAAATATGTAGCCTTTCTTTTTTCATCGGTATTAAATAAAAATGCCACTGACCTTGAGCCTGTGGCATTTTTTAATGTTAACCAATTATATGTTTAACTACTTACGTGGCTCGTAATCAATTCTAAATATAACCGTGTACAGTACAGGCACTACAATTAAAGTCAAAATTGTAGCAAAGCCCAAACCAAACATAATTGTTACCGCCATTGACTGAAAAAACACGTCAAATAGCAGCGGGATCATACCCAAAATAGTAGTTATAGCTGCCATTGCAACTGGTCGTACACGGCTCACACCAGAGTCAAACACGGCTTCATAGGGCGATTTACCTTCCCTTAATTCAAGATTTATTTGATCAACTAATACAATACCGTTTTTAATTAGCATACCGCTTAAGCTTAACAAACCAAGTAGCCCCATAAAGCTAAACGGAGCATTCATTGCTAACAAGCCCGCGCTTACACCAATAATAGCCAACGGCACAGTTGCCCAAATAACAAGTGGCTGTTTAAGTGAGTTAAAAAGTAATACCGTGACTGCAAACATCGCTAAATAACCCAGCGGTAATGAGCCAAATATTGCTTTTTGCGCCTTGCTTGATGACTCAAACTCGCCGCCCCATTCTAGTTGGTAACCACGCGGTAGTTCCATGTTTTCTATTGGGCCGCGAATACGCGCAAATAGTTTAGCGGGTGTTTCGTCCCCTAATACATTATTATCGGCCATTACTGTAATAGTACGTTTGCGATCGCGGCGCATTATTAGGCTGTCTTCCCACTGCACATCAAATTCGTCTACAACTTGAGTCACTGGTACAAATACACCAAGAACTGGGCTGTATATTTGAAGGTCGTGTACGCTTTCTACGTTTAAGCGCTCGTTAGCAGGAGAGCGAGCAATAATGGGTAGCAATTGCGTGCCATCGCGATATACGCCCACTTGTTTACCCGATAAGCTCGTTAGTAATACATTGTCTAAGTCTGATTTACTAATGCCTAATCGACGTGCTTTTTGCTCGTTAAATTGCGGGCGAATCATTTTAGTACGTGCGCGCCAGTCATCACGAATATTATAGGCGCCATCGTCGCTACCAATCAATTCTTCGGCTGTAGCAGCGAGTTGTCTTAAAATAACAGGATCAGGGCCCGAAAAACGTGCTTCTATTTTTGCATCAGTAGAGGGGCCAATTTCCATCGGTTTAATTTTAAGCTGTGCAGAGAGTGCATGATTGCTTGAGTAATCACGCACTGTTTGCATTACAGTTGCTACGGCTTCTCTGTCGGCAACACGAATAATTAATTGCCCGTACGCGGGATATGATTTTTCTGGCGCGTAGGTAAGCATAAAGCGCGGTGCACCTTGGCCTGTTGTACTTGTTACTTCTTCAACAAGGTCTTCTTTTTGTAAAAACTCTTCAAGTTTTTTAACGCCCTCAAGGGTTGATCGAATATCAGAGCCTTGCTCTTGCCAGTAATCTACATAAAACATAGGTGTATTAGAGGCAGGAAAAAACGACTGTTTTACAGAGCCAAAACCAATAACCGCAGTACACAGTAAAACAACCATTAATATAAGCGTGGTTTTTCTAAAGTGCAGCGCTAAATCTAAAATCGCTTTGTAACCATTAAAAATAAAGCCTTTGTATGGGTCTTCATCTTCTTGGCCTTCTTCGTTTTTAAATTCGTTTTCTTTAAACATTAAATTGGCAAAAAATGGCGTTAGCGTAATGGCTGTTATCCAGCTTAATAAAAGCGAAATAAACAACACCCAAAACAAGCTACCGGCAAATTCACCACTGGCATCAGAGCTTAAACCAATTGGCGCAAATGCAGTTACTGCAATAACTGTTGCACCTAGTAAAGGCCATTTTGTTTGCTCAACAATATTAACAGCCGCTTTGAGTTTTGTTTGGCCACGTTTGAGGTTTATCAGTATGCCTTCGGTGACGACTATTGCGTTATCGACCAGCATACCAAGAGCAATAATAAGTGCCCCAAGCGATATACGTTGCAAGTCGATAGCAAACAACTTCATAAATATAAACGTACCCAGTACAGTAAGCAGTAAAATACCACCAATTAAAATGCCGCTTTTTAAACCCATAAATAACAGCAGTACAACAATAACAATCGCAATGGCTTCAAGTAAGCTGATAATAAAACCATCAACCGATTTTTGAACCTCTTGTGGTTGGTTGTATACCGAATTTATGTGAATACCATGAGGGCGTTGATATTCAAGTGATGCTAAATGCTCGTCTATGTTTTTACCCACATCAACCACGTTAACACCCGACATAAACGACACGCCAATAAGTAAAGCTTGCTGAGAGTTATAACGAATAATGTTATTTGGTACTTCTGCGTACTCTCTGTAAACCTTTGCTACATCGCCTAAGTAAATAAGCTCATTGGCACCTAATTTTGAAATTAATAAGGTTTCGAGCTCTTTTACATCTTTAAATTCACCAGTAGGATGCAAGCGAATTGATTCATCGCCCACGCGAATTTTACCCGCGTTAGATACCGTATTTTGCGATTGCAATAACTGGAATATATGGCTTGGCGCAATACCTAATTGAGCGAGTTTACGCGTAGAAACTTCAACCATTACTTGCGCTTGTTGTTGCCCCGCAACGGTTACTTTACTAACACCTTTAACCAATACCAGTTCGCGCTTTAAAAAATCGATGTAATCTTTAAGCTCATCATACGAATAACCATCGCCGGTTACCGAATACATAACACCGTAAACATCGGCAAAGTCGTCCAAAATAGTGCTTGGGTAAACACCACTAGGTAATGACGGAGAAAGGTCGTTAATTTTACGACGCATTTCATCCCAAATTTGGCGAAGCTGCTCTTTACGATAATTGCTTTTCATTTCTACAGAAATTTGTGATTTACCGTTAGATGAAATAGACGTAACGTAATCAACATAAGGCAATTGCTGAATCGCGTTTTCAATCGGAAAAGTAACTTCTTCTTCAACTTGTTGCGGCGACGCGCCAGGGTACATAGTAATAACCATGGCTTTTTTAAGCGTAAACTCAGGGTCTTCTAGTTGCCCTAAATCAAAGTACGACACACTACCGCCAATTAATAGCAGCAGCGTAAACATCCAACTGATTACTTTTTTCTCTATGGAGAGTTGTGCAAAGCTCATAATTATAAGCCTCGCTCTTTATTCCATGCTCTTACTTTCATGCCTTCTTTGAGTGAATGCACACCGGCTGAAACCACAATTTGGCCTTCTTCAATACCACTTAATACTTCAATACCATCGCGGTGCAACTGGCCAACCTTTACAGCTTGTTTATGCACTTGGCTAGTTTTTGAATCAAAAAGCCATACGTAGGCGTTATCTTCAATTGATTCTTGCGGCTCAGAAAACACCGACTCGATAGGTAAGATTGTATAAGCAACTTGCGAGCGCGTTACTTTACTTAAATCAATAAGCACGCTACCCGTCATACCGGCTAGTAAATTAAAGTCCTCAGGTACTGGTAGCGAAAATACAACTTTATAAGTAAGTGTTGCAGGATCTGCTTGGGTATCCCACTCTTTAATATCAAGTATGTATTCTTTGTCGTCAAAGCCATCAAACTTTACAGTAGGGTGGTAATCGGTGCCTTTTTTAAAGCGAGCGACTATTTTTTCAGGAACCTGAATTTCTACGTCCATTAAATCGCGTGTTTCTAAGCGTAATATATTTTGCTTTGCTTGAATATTTTCAAAGTTTTTAACAAAAACCTTAGCGACCGTGCCTGAAAATGGTGCGCGTAGTTCACTGTATTCAAGGTTCGTTTGTGCAATTCTAAATGCAGATTCAGCAATTTGCATATTAGCAGTGGCTTGATCTAATTCTGATTGGCTGGTGATTTTTTTCTCAAACAATTGCTCAATACGGCCAAGTTGTGATTTTGCCAATTCAAAGCGCGCTTTGCGCTCATCAAACTGCAACTGAAAATCTTCAGGGTCCAGTTTTGCTAATAAATCACCTTTTTCAACGTGTTCACCAGCAAGCACAGGAAACTTAATAAGTTCGCCGTTTACCCTAAAAGCAAGGTACGAGCCTTGGTTTGCAACAACTTCAGCAGGAAAACTACGAATGTTAATTTGCGTATCATGACCTATGTTGAATAATTTAACAGGGCGAATAGGCTCTTCTTTAACTTGTTGTTCTGGCTCAGAACAGGCTATTAAGCTAAGTAAGGTCGTTGTTAATAAACATAGACGAAAGAGTTTCATGTCTTCTCCGTTGCAATGATGGCAAAATAATTAAGTGCAGCATACGCTGCAAACATATAAAATAAAAATCATTAAATTTTAGAAACTCAATAAGTTTTATTTATGATGTTGCAGAGCGGTATATGAAGCTGAATCAATTAATAATTTTAGATGCCATAGTGCAAAGCGCAAGCTTAAGCGGAGCAGCATTAAAGCTACATAAAACGCAGCCCGCGCTTACACTCGCAATTAAAAACTTAGAAGCCAAAATAGGGTTTGAGTTACTAGACAGAAGTAAGTACCGATTGCAGCTTACTGAAAAAGGGCGTGTTTTTCACCGCGAAGCGCAGCAACTACTGCATGCCAACGACGAGCTAGCACAGCTCGCTAAAGAATTGGCATTAGGTAATGAGCCCCAATTTAGAATTTGTTACGAACAACTTTGTCATATGCAGAGTTACAACGAGATCATAAGTAATACTTTTAGGTTATTTACCAGCACAGAATTTAGCTTAACAAGCGGGAAGCGTTTTATTTCATTAGAGCAAGTAAACAGTGGGCAAGCTGAATTAGGTATTGGCCCGTGGTTTGATTTATTTCATGCGACAGGCGATTTAGAAAGTGTACCCATAGGCAGGCTTGATATTGGCATTGTGAGCGCTAAAGGCGTACTTCCTCGAAAGCTCACCTATAGCGAACTGCAAACGTATCCGTGTTTAGCCATGTTTGAAAGTGACTTGAGTATCGACAGCGACAGGCTATCGTACTCGAAAGGCTCCGCCATGATGAAAATTGATGATGTATCTACCCTAAAATCGTTTTTACTCTCAGGTGCGGGTTGGGCAATGATGAGCCTAGAGCACTGCGACCCTGAAATAAAAGCAGGCTTACTTCAAGAAATACACATAACTGACCGAGAGCATAAATTTAGCGCGCAAATTAGAGCCTTTAGGCAGCATGCAATGCACCACGGCCCTGTAGCGCGTACTATCTGGGAGCAATTTAAACAATTAAGTAAGGAATATTCTAACAACAATGGATATTGATAAAGAAACACTTATTTATACTGTTATCGCAGGCATACCAATAGGTAAAGTAGCAAGCTACGGGCAAGTTGCAGCTCTTGCGGGCTACCCGCAAAACTCACGGTTGGTTGGGCGCTTATTAAAAGTGATGCCAAACGACTCAGTTATACCTTGGCACAGGGTAGTGAATGGCCAAGGTAAAATATCATTCCCTGCAGGTAGCGAAAAATACCAAGAACAGCGCGAAAAGCTACTATCAGAAGGTGTGCTGTTTAAAAACGACAAAGTGAATATGCGCGAGTGCCGGTGGGAGTGATGTGACTATTATTGGCGGATAAATACCAGCAGCTGTCCTTCAAGGCGTGAATCTGAAACTTTGTTGGGTGGCGCCTTCGGCTTAACCAACCTACATTTTGACGTAGGTCGGATAAGTGGCGAAGCCACGCCATCCGACAAAAATGATGAATTTACTAGAAACAGCCCAACTTACCGCGTTGATGACACTGAAGATTACTTTTTAAAGCAAAATATCAGTTTTGAGTGTTTTATAACTTGGGAGTTAAGTGGGTGAGCAAAGAGATGGACGGCTTTGTGCTAACTGCAGACGGTCAGATGTCATAATGTCTGAAGTCAAGATTTGATAACCATATAGAAAGCTCTTTGAGTTTTCCGATACAGTTGTGTTAACCAAAACATAAACTGTACCTCGAGGAACTTAGTATGAAACTATATGGTGGAATTGACTTGCATTCAAATAATAGTGTGATTGCTATTATTGATGAACAAGGTGAAACGCTTAGCTGTAAGCGTTTAAATAATGACATGTCTGTCATTTTATCTTTTTTAGCCCCTTATAAAGACAAGCTAGCAGGACTTGTTGTTGGATCAACATTTAATTGGTATTGGTTAGTTGATGCATTAATGGATGATAAGCTTTGTTGTTTTGTTTAATACTGATTCATCATACTTCACATCTCCTTCAACACATGCTTAGAGAGCCTAATTGTTTTTTATTTTAAGAACTTTTAAAGATAAAGCTTTATAGTGGCTTAAATAATGCGTGTATTTTGTATGAATCATGCTGAAACTTAAAAGGACGTTTTAATGGCGCTATCAGTAGTAACAAATACAGCATCACTCAACGGGCAGCGAAACCTTAATAAATTCGGTAAAGACCTTGAGGTTTCAATGCAACGTCTATCTTCAGGTATGAGAATTAATAGTGCAAAAGATGATGCAGCTGGTATGCAAATATCAAATCGTTTGACTTCCCAAATTAATGGTATATCAGTTGCTCAACGCAATGCCAATGATGGAATATCTATATCGCAAACTGCTGAAGGAGCTATGGAAGAGTCTTCGAGTATCCTACAGCGAATGCGAGTATTGTCTTTACAATCTGCGAATGGCTCAAATAATGGAGATGATAGGGCTGCACTACAAAAAGAAGTGACAGCGTTGCAGCAAGAAATAACCCGCATAGCGGAAACTACTCAATTTGGAAGTATTAGTTTACTTGATGGTACGTTTGGTACAAAGCAGTTTCAGGTAGGTGCTAATGCAAATGAAACAATTAATTTAAATTTGAATGATGTTTCTGCTGACGCTATTGGAATTTATAAAATTGAACCAATTTATTTTCCTGCAGCACCATACCCTTTAGATACAATTACATCGTTGAGGTTTTCAACTTCTGATTTATGGACCTTAAATGGCGAAAGTATCAGTATTCCAGCAGGTACTGGAGCTAGTATTGTTGCTGACGTTATTAACAATAGTGGTGCTGATGTACTTGCCTCTACAAAGTTAGAAGCTCGGATAGAAGGACTAACTTCAGCAGATGATGGTGTTATGAGCTTTAAGAAGGGAGGCATAGTTATAGATAGCTATGATCTGAGTAAATATAGCGGTAACTTTGACAGATTAATGGAAGATCTTCAGTCTGATGGTTATGAAGTGATAGAAAGAGATAATGTAGCAGGGGCTACATCCACTTCATTTGATGTGTTCGGTGTTGATGTTGATGGCTTAGATATGACATCATCTCCAACAGTTAAGCTAGGCCAACTTGTTGATGGCGCTCCAGTTGGTGCTCTACAGTCACCAGTAAACCCTAACAATGGAGCATCTGTTTTCTCTAAATTAGAATTGTCCTCTTCAGATGAAATTAGCGTCAATGGAGGAGATGTTAATCGTTACTTAAATGTACCTCAAACTGGTGGAGTAAGTATATTAGATCATGTTGATGACATAGATATCTCAGGTGAAAACTCTGATGGGGCACAATCAGCTATCGAGGTAATTGATGCTGCTTTAAAACAAATAGATGCAAATAGAGCAAATTTAGGTGCAATACAAAATCGACTTAATCATACGATTAATAATTTAGCAAATATTTCTGAGAATGTTTCTACTTCCCGCAGTCGTATACAGGATGCCGATTTTGCTATTGAAACAGCTATAATTACAAAAAATCAGATATTACAACAAGCTAGTACTACGGTTCTCGCTCAAGCAAATCAGGTTACTCAAGCAGCCATTAATTTACTTGGCTAAATTACGTAGTCATAAATTTGAGCTATTCGAATTATACAAGTAGTTCTAGCTTATTTAATAAACGTAATTGCTAATTGAAATATAATGGCAAATACACCCAGCAATAACGAATAAGTGCCAAATAGCGTGGCTAAATTGGGTGCTTTTAGCGCTGTAGAATAATGTACCCAAACTATAAAAAATACCGCCGGCAAGTAGCCAGTAAAGTGCTTTTACATCAACACTAGAATAAAGTGGATATACAATAGCTAGTGCAAACCAGCCCATGAGTAAGTAGGTGGCGAGTGATATTTTTTTATTGCCGTTGCGTACAAATACTTTGTACGCAACGCCTGCTAGTGCCACCGCCCAAATAAATGTAAGTGTTGCCCATGACCAAGCACCGGTTAATGAGATTAATAAAAAGGGAGTGTAGGTGCCGGCAATTAATAAGTATATGGCGCAGTGATCGCACTTTTTATAAAAGGCTCTTAAGCGCGGTTGAATACTGGCATGGTACAAAGTGGATGACAAAAACAGCACAAATAGGCTGCTGCCATAAATTGCAGTACTAATATACGCTTTAGTGCTGGTGGCTTGGCTAAATAAATCCCACATAACAAACGCGGCAAATATAATACCGAGTGCATGGCTGATTACGTTTAATTTCTCTTCTTTACGGGAATAAGGCGTTTCTAACGACATAACTGTTCCTACCACTATTGGAATTAATTTCAGTGTACAACTGTACGCTGAAGGTTTCAATCTTAGCTGTGAGTAATTCTAAATAACTTTATTTGATACGCTACTTTATCTTTTACTTGATTTTAAAGAGAATTAATTCACTATGTTGGTGTCTAGTGTAATACATATTACGAGCTGAAATAACCATGAAACAAGATCTAAAAGCTGCTTTACTTACCGCCATTGTTTATCCTGGAGCGGGGCATTTTTCTTTAAAAAAACACCTTATAGGCGCTATTTTTGCGGGCGTATTTTCTGTTCTTTTAATTTTAACCCTACAAGATATATTTGCGATTGCACAGTGTACTGCAAATGAAATTGTAAACGGAAAAATCCCCATGTCGGTTACGGCCATTTTAAAAGCTGCGCAACAACCATCTGACGCTTGCGCTCAACTCGCTGAATATAAATATTTACCTTTAATGATTATAATTTGGGTGCTGAGCATGATGGATGCATACCGTTTGGGCAGAAAAGCGCTGCCCACTAAAAAATAAGCCACTTAATTAGAACTCGGTTTGGTTGGCTTATTAATTTTCTTCCCGCATATTTATCCCTGATATTTAGCTATTATTGATGACGGTAATAATTATTATTACCGCCTTTTCATTTTTATACATATTTTTTGTAACCGAAATTTTTTGCCCGCATCATGTAAACATCGTGTAAATGCCTGTATATACCCAGTAAAATCCTCAAACCTCGTTAAATCGCTCACTTGTTGATATTTAGTTAACTAAAATCCTTATCTTTGTACCTTTTTATTCATTTAATGTTAATAAATAAATGGTACTTTCTGCTCGCCAAATTAACTTTATTTGACTATTAAGTATTGGTTTGGTGTCAATTTATTACGTCAAGCAATGACGACTGATAATTTCAATTTAAGGAAATACGATGAATAACAGTTCAAATAATCACAAAAGAAAGGATTTTAAAGTGGCGAGCTTATCGTTAGCTTTATTATTAGGATGCTCAACAATGGCCAATGCCGCTGTTGAAAAGTTAACGGTGAGTGGAAATCAAATTCTTGCAGGTGGGGAAAGCACAAGCTTTGCAGGACCTAGCCTATTTTGGAGTAACACGGGGTGGGGCGCTGAAAAATTTTATACAGCAGAAACAGTAGCAAAGGCAAAAACTGAATTTAATGCAACATTAATTCGTGCCGCTATTGGCCATGGTACGAGTACTGGTGGTAGTTTGAACTTTGATTGGGAGGGCAATATGAGCCGTCTTGATACTGTTGTAAACGCAGCTATTGTTGAAGATATGTACGTTATTATTGATTTTCATAGCCATGAAGCACATACCGATCAAGCAACTGCAGTTCGCTTTTTTGAAGACGTAGCTACCAAATATGGGCAGTACGACAATGTTATTTATGAAATTTATAACGAGCCGTTACAAATCTCTTGGGTTAACGATATTAAGCCTTACGCAGAAACAGTTATTGATAAAATTAGAGCAATCGATCCTGATAACTTAATTGTGGTTGGAACGCCTACGTGGTCGCAAGATGTTGATGTGGCATCACAAAACCCAATTGATCGCGCCAATATTGCTTACACTCTGCATTTTTATGCTGGCACGCATGGTCAATCGTATCGAAATAAAGCACAAACAGCACTCGATAACGGCATTGCACTATTCGCCACAGAGTGGGGAACAGTTAATGCTGATGGCAATGGTGGTGTTAATATCAATGAAACCGATGCATGGATGGCATTTTTTAAAACAAACAATATTAGCCACGCTAACTGGGCTTTAAACGATAAAAACGAAGGTGCTTCGTTATTTACTCCAGGCGGTAGTTGGAATTCACTAACATCGTCAGGCTCTAAAGTTAAAGAGATCATTCAAGGTTGGGGTGGTGGTAGTAGCAATGTTGATTTAGATAGCGACGGAGATGGCGTAAGTGACAGCCTTGATCAGTGCGATAATACTTCCGCAGGTACAACGGTTGATAGTATTGGTTGTGCAGTAACTGACAGCGATGCCGATGGAATAAGCGATAATGTTGATCAATGCCCTAATACACCTGCAGGTGAAACTGTTAATAATATAGGTTGTGTTGTTGAAGTAGTTGAGCCACAAAGCGATGCGGATAACGATGGTGTGAATGATGATATTGATCAGTGCCCAGATACACCCGCTGGTACAAGTGTTGATACAAACGGATGCAGTGTTGTAAGTTCAACAGATTGTAACGGTATTAATGCATACCCTAATTGGGTGAACAAAGATTACTCAGGTGGTCCGTTTACTCACAATAACACTGACGATAAAATGCAATATCAGGGTAATGCATACGGCGCAAATTGGTATACAAACAGCATTCCAGGAAGTGATGCTTCGTGGACGCTTCTTTATAGTTGTAATTAAGCGCGTTTAATAAAGTAAACGAAGAAGGTAAATGATGTATTTACCTTCTCTTTTTATAAAATCAGCCTTTATAAACACTTTGGTGTTGAGCAGCAATGTTGTAACTTGGGGAATCTATATTATCTATATAGCGCCAATCGGTTGTGATTTGCTCTTTAGTAATAGTCAGTAACATATATCCACGGTGTGATAAGTCACAATAATTTAAGTCGTTTATTAGCAATGAAAGCGAGTCAGCCATTTGCTTTGCTTGTGCTGTATTAAGCGCTAAATAATGCTCCATACCCGGGGATGTAACACCAGGTGTTGCAAACTCTACTCCTACGCTTTCGCCTTTTGCATTTTTTAATGTGCCATGCCACGCATTGTGCGTATCACCTGCAACCACTACTAACTTTTTATTTAATGCAGTAACGCTTTTGTATAATGCTTCGCGCTCGATTGGGTAACCATCCCATGCATCTAAGTTGTAAGGCATTAAAGTATTTACGCGTGCTAGTTGCTCAGGAGTTACCACTTTATTGGTTAACACCGCTTTTTTAATAGCGACTAGCTCTTTTAATACCTCGGGTATTTTAGTGCGATCGGATTGCGAAAATATTTCAGTAGGTAGCCACATTTTAGTCATCAACACTTGCTGACCTAATACTTGCCACTTTGCATTTGATTGAGTTATTGCACTCGTGAGCCAGTTTAGTTGTGTGTTACCTAGTAACTGCCTTTTTGGACTATTTAAATCGCTAGCAAAGCGCGCAACATCCATTTGTTTGGTCTCTGGATTTTTGTAGTCACTGTAAGCGAGTTGTTTATCGCGTGCTATTACGCGCGTATCTAGCATGTGTAGGCTTATTAAATTACCAAAATCGAAGGTGCGGTATATTTGCGGGCTTTGCTCGCCCCTAGGCGGCCTAATTGGCAGCCATTCGTAATAGGCTTGAATGGCTACTGCACGGCGTTTAAAAAAGTCACCTTCATCAGGGGTGTGATTTTCAGCTCCTTCTTTATATGTGTCATTTGCAACTTCGTGGTCATCCCATATAGCAATAAAAGGTGCTGCGGCATGCAGTGCTTGTAGGCCTTTATCTGTTCGATAAATAGCATAACGTTTACGATAGTCACTAAGTGTAATAATTTCACCGCTGTTATCGGCGGCTAATTGGCGACCAATTTTTTCTGCATTTTGTGTGGCATATCCGCCCATTGGGTATTCGTAAATATAATCTCCCAAATGTAGCACTACATCTAAATCTTTTTGCTTAGCGGCATCTGTGTAGGCGTTGAAATACCCCGCAGGATAGTTTGAGCAAGACACAACAACCATTTTTATTTGTTCAACATTACTAACCGGCAGAGTTTTAGCACGGCCAATAGGGCTTTGTGTATTTAACCCAATAAAGCGATAAAAGTATTCTGTATTTGGAGTAAGGTCTTGCACATCTATTTTTATTGTAAAGTCGCGGCTTTTATCGGTTTGTTCGCGCCCGCTGTGAATAATATTTTTAAATTGAGAGTCACTTGCCAACTCCCAAGCAACAGTTACTTCTGACGTTAATTGAGAAGTCGTTGCGCGTGTCCATATTATTAAAGCATTACTGAGCGGATCGCCACTTGCTACCCCATGTTTAAATTCAATTGCTGATAGAGGCTTGCTCATTAATGTTTGAGCACAACCTGTAATGGCGCTCGATACCGCAACTGTAAATATGCTTGCTGCTGAGGTTTTTAAGAAATTTCGACGAGATGAAAGAGTCATACTGTACTTTTTTAATTATTAATAGTGGTGCGCACTTTAACGATTAGATATGACGTTTTTATAAACGATAAATGTATTTACTGTGACCGTATCAATACACTTAAAACTCTTTTATTTATTAACTAAAAAATAGTCAAAAAATTAAGTTAAATGGTTAAATTAACGAGGTATGAATTACTCAAATTAAACAACCGTACATAAAGTCTTTTAATTACATCGGTTTATATTTTATTTTTATATTGGCACAACCCTTGAGTATATAACTACGTCTAAACAATACACAAACAAGGAATACCATTATGAAACATTCAATTAAAATCGCTATGGCAAGTTTATTAGTATTAGGTTCTGCGCAAGTTCATGCAGTAGAAGTGGACCTAGATGTAACTGATATATTAACTCAAAGTGTAACAAGCTACGTTAAGCAAACCACAATTGAGCTTGAAAAATCACTAAAGGAAACGCTTTATTTTGATGCTAAAACTGTTTTAGAGAGTTTACTAGATGAGCCAGTTTTAACAGATAGCGCAACGATTAAAAATACTGATGTTAGCGTTAAAAACGTAAAATAAACCACTTAAAGGATTAAGACGATGAGCAGTGAACTTGGATTATTTGCATTAATGTTAGCACCCGTAGTAAGCATGATTAGCGCTTATTACTCGGTTCAAGTGTTTAAAGCTATGGGAGGTTGGTTTAATCTTTAACCAATTATATAGCTGGTAATTAATTCGATTCATACAAAGCTGATCGACTTAGCAAAAGCGCACGTAAATAAAGGCAGAGTGTTTGAAATAAGTAGACTTTATGAAACGTGCGATTTTTCCATTACCCATTTTTATGTTACCTGAAGGTTTTACGCGATTACGCATATTTGAGCCTCGTTATTTAAATATGGTTAAAACCGCATTAAAAAATAATTCAGGGTTTGTGCTTTGTACATTTGAGCACGACACGCCATTTAATATAAGTGCGCAAGGTTGCCTTGTCGATATTATTGATTTTGACCAAGACGACAACGATGTACTATTAATTGATGTATTTGCATCTAAAAACGTGCAAATTAATGATGTTTATCAAGACGAAGACGAATTACGTCATGGCTTAGTGTCGCCTTGTAATACGCCGTATTGGTACAAAGATTCTAACAATCAAATTGGTGAACATTACCTACTACACGACGCGCTTAAAAACGTGTTTCAAGGTAATCCGGAACTTAATTTGTTGTACAAGAAAACTCATTTTGACAAGCTGCCTTGGATTGCAGCACGTTGGCTTGAGCTCCTACCTATATCAATTGAGAAAAAACAGCAACTTGCGTTTGAAACGAACTTTGATAACTTGCTGAGTTTCCTCCATACTGTGATTAATAACGAATTTGCCTAAATTTTATGATCCTAAATTAATTATTGCCCGTATTACTTAATACAAAAGCAATAACGGGATAAATTATTATGGTAAGTCAACAACAGTCACCACGTTGTGAACCTAATACAGGTAAGTACACTGCCATGCCAGAAACGCCGAGTAAAGAGCTCATGCAAGCGCTTATTGATGTTGCGCAATCACGCGACAAAAAAGCATTTTCTTATTTATTTGAATACTTTGCGCCAAAAATTAAACGCTTTGGAATTAAGCAGTTTGGTGTTGAAGCGCAAGCTATGGAGCTTGTGCAAGAGACACTGACGTCAGTTTGGCGTAAAGCACATTTGTATCACAGTGATAAAGGTGCGGCGACTACGTGGGTTTATACCGTTATGCGTAACGCTTCATTCGATATGCTTCGTAAAATGAAAAGTAATAAAGAAGAAAACATAAGCGAAGACATTTGGCCGTTATTAAACGACTCACAAGATACTCATCACGAATACAGTGATCATTTAGAAGATAAACAAATTAAACGCTACCTCGATAAATTACCTATTGCTCAACGCGAAGTGGTAAGAGGCGTTTATTTTCAAGATATGTCGCAAGAGCAACTTGCACATCAACTTAATATTCCAGTAGGCACGGTAAAATCACGATTACGTTTGGCCTTGCAAAAATTACGTAATGAAATGGGAGATCAGCATGATTAAACATCACCCGAGTGAAACTTTACTGAGACAGTATTGCGATGCATCACTTGCTACATCACTAAGTTTAGCCGTATCTATACATGTAGATATGTGCCCTGAGTGTCAAGCTAAAGTGGCCAAAATTGAAGCAAGTAATGCGGACGCATTATTTAGTGAAGAGCCAGCCAAATTTGAGAAACCTCAAACTGAGCAATCTGAATTACTTGAAGAATTTGAATTAAATGTACTTGATATGATCATGTCTGATGATTCTATCGATGAAGTTTATGAAGTTGAGCCTGTGTCTGTAAGTATTAACGAACACAATTATCAGCTGCCGCGTGCTTTAACACGTATTTCTCATAGCAAATTTACACAAGTTGGTAAGCTAGCGCGTTCTCGCGTTGCATTAGATGATGGTGCGCTGCGTTCAAGCTTATTGCATATTGATGCGGGTGGTGAAATTCCTGAGCATACGCATACAGGTTTTGAAATTACCTTATTATTAGATGGTGAATTTAGTGATGAAGATGGAAGCTATGTGCCAGGTGACTTTATATGGCAAGATGGTAGTCATCAACATACTCCTTTAACGAAAAATGGATGTTTGTGCTTTACAGTTGTCAGTAGTGCGCTACATTTTAATAAGGGCTTCAGCAAGTTACTAAATCCAATCGGTAATTTGATTTACTAAGAGAATATATGCAAACAGATATAATAAAAATAGGTATAAGCGCCTGCTTAGCAGGCGAAAAAGTCAGATTTGATACGGGTCACAAAAAGTCTAATTTTTGTATGGATGAATTAGGAAAACATGTTGAGTACACACGTTTTTGTCCAGAGGTAGCAGTAGGTTTACCGATACCTCGCCCAACTATTCGTCAAGTTAAAGTAGGCGATACAATTAAAGTATGTCGCCCAGATGGTAGCGGCGAAGTAGGCCAACAACTTACCGAATATGGTAAAAAAGTTGCAACTGAACAAGCTAAAGAATTAAGCGGATTTGTATTTTGTGCAAAAAGCCCAAGCTGCGGCATGGAGCGCATTAAAATATACAATGAAGCAGGAACAGGTAATACCTCAGAAGGCGTTGGTTTTTTTGCGGAGCAAATAATGAAGCACAATCCATTATTGCCATGTGAAGAAAACGGACGTTTAAACGACATGCATTTACGTGAAAACTTTGTAATGAGAATTTACGTATTTAAAAACTGGCAAAAATTAGTACAAGAGCCGCTTACGGTTCATAAGCTTACTCAATTTCACTCTCAGTATAAGTACTTGTTGATGGCTCATAACTATCAAGCTTATCGTGATTTGGGTAACTTGCTGGGGACTTATGTAGGTGACGATATAAGCGCAGTTGCTGATGAATATATTTTAGGTTTGATGACCGGTCTTAAAAAGCCAGCTTCTCGAAGAAATAACTGCAACACGCTAATGCATTTACAAGGCTACTTTAAAACATTTTTATCGAAGGTTGAAAAACAAGAACTTCGTGATGCAATAGACGAATATCGCGAAGGGTTGGTGCCATTGTATGTACCACTTACTTTACTAAAACATCATTTGAAGGTTCACCCAAATGAGTACCTTGAAAAACAAGTGTTTTTTAACCCTTATCCTCACGATTTAAAATTACGATTTGGTATTTAATGGATACATTATTTTGGTTTAGGCGCGATTTGCGCCTTTTTTCTAACGAGGCGTTAATTCAAGCGCTTAATAATGGCGCTAAACACGCCATTTTTTTTGTGTCTGAAAAACAGTGGCAACAACATCAAGCTGCGCCTATTCAGATTGACTTACTCAAGCGCCGAGTTACTTACCTTCAATCACAACTTGCTGGTTATGGTATTACTTTACACATTATTGAAGCGCCAAGCTTTTGCGATTGTGAGCGTGAGCTTATTAATTTTTGTAAGTTAAACGATGTAAAACATGTAATAGCTAATACAGAGTACGAACTTAACGAAGTAAATCGTGATAAAGCAATTTTGCACGAATGCGATGAGCTTTCTATTACTTTTACTTTGTACGAAGGTGATTTGATTGCACCTGTTGGGACAGTTAAAAACCAAAGCAATGAAATGTACAAAGTGTTTACTCCGTTTAAGCGAGCGTGGTTAAAGCAGTACCAAGATACGCACTTTAGTTTGCCACAATGGCCTCTCAGCTCTGAGCCAATAAAGTTTGATGAAAGCGATTTACTAAAAAGTGATGGAAGCTCTGATAAGTGGCCGGTTGACGACGAAACACTTGCAACTGTGGTTGATAACTTTATATGCGATAAGCTGACAAGTTACGACGATCAGCGTGATATACCTAGCATAAAGGGTACATCGGGCTTAAGTCCTTATTTAGCATTGGGTATTGTAGGCACTAAGCAGCTACTTATTAATATTCAACAGCGCTACCCAGATATTTTAACTACGTCGAAAAGTAAAACCTTTACGTGGATTAACGAGCTTGTTTGGCGCGAATTTTACAGGCATTTAATTGCTGAATTTCCTAAGCTTTCGCGCGGCGATAACTTTAACGAAAAGTATAACGCGGTAGTGTGGCGTAAAAACGAAAGTGAATTTAAAGCATGGTGCGAAGGGCGTACAGGGTATCCGTTAGTGGATGCAGCAATGTTACAACTAAAGCAAACCGGCTGGATGCATAACCGTTTACGCATGGTTGTTGCGAGCTTTTTAACTAAGCATTTATTAATAGATTGGCGTGAAGGTGAGCGCTTTTTTATGCAGCACTTAATTGATGGCGATTTAGCGTCAAATAACGGTGGTTGGCAGTGGGCAGCTAGTACGGGGTGTGATGCTCAGCCTTATTTCAGAGTTTTTAACCCTATCAGACAAAGCGAGCGCTTTGATCCAACAGGCAAGTTTATCCGTAAGTATCTACCAGAGCTTGAAAACGTGCCAGATAAACACATTCATTTCCCACACACTTATTTAGCCACGATAGGTAAAGATAAAGAATGTTACTGGCCAGCAATAGTTGATCATAAAGCGGCACGAGAACGTGCACTTGCTGCATTTAAGGTGTGATATGGATAACCAGTTACCAGTAGATAAATTTGTTGAAATATACCAACAGCTTGATAGTACAAATCTTGATTTATTAAGTGATATTTACTGTGACAACATACAGTTTATAGACCCCATGCATGAAATTAATGGCATTGTGGAATTACGCAGATACTTTGCTAACTTGTACAGTAACGTTAAACATTGCCAGTTTGATATTAGTGATTCGTTTAATAGCGGCAATAACGCTTTCATCTATTGGACTATGCACTACGCACATCCAAAACTTTCATCAGGTAAAACCATATCAGTGGAAGGTCATAGTAAGCTTATTTTTGAAAATGGCAAAATTATCAAACACCGAGATTACTTTAATGTAGGCGAGTTGTTATATAAGCATATTCCTTTACTTGGTAGTGTTATAAAGCTAATTGATAAAAGGGCAGGTTAATTATGATCACACTTATAACGGGAGCTACTTCAGGTATTGGTGAGCAGCTAGCAATTAAATATGCGCAGTTGGGAGATACGGTTATTGCCTGTGGTCGTAATAGTGAAAAGCTCGCTGAGCTTGCTAAATACGACAATATTCAAGCATGCAAATTTGATGCAACTAATCTACAAGACATTAAAGAGTCTACTATTGGCTTTCCTCATTTTGACCGTGTTATTTTAAACGCGGGTAACTGTGAATATATAGATGACGCGCGAAATTTTGATAGTGCATTGTTTGAACGTGTAATAAACGTAAATTTACTCTCTATGGGGTATTGCCTTGAGGCGCTACTTCCTAAAATAAATTCAGGTGGTCAGCTTGTTTTGGTCAGCTCAAGTGTTACTTACCTTGCGCTACCTCGCTCAGAAGCTTATGGAGCCTCAAAGGCTGGCGTTAGCTATTTAGCCAAAAGCTTAGCTGTTGATTTAAATGATGTTGATGTGACTTTAGTTCATCCTGGTTTTGTGAAAACTCCGCTTACTAATAAAAATGATTTTCCAATGCCGATGGCAGTTACCGCACAAAAAGCGGCTGACTACATGATTAAAGGAATACATAAACGGCGTAAAGACGTTCACTTTCCGTATCGTTTTACACTTATATTAAAAGCACTGCGCATTTTGCCGCTCCCGATTTGGCTTAAAATCGCAAAAGGATTAGCCCGTTGAAAAAAATAGCAATAATAGGAACTGGTGTATCTGGTTTAACATGTGGGCATTTGCTTCACAAACATTACGATGTAACCGTATTTGAAAAAAATGATTATATTGGTGGTCATACAGCAACTTTTGATGTTGATGTATGTGGTATAAAATACGCAATAGACACCGGTTTTATTGTGTTTAACAACAGAACTTACCCTTATTTCGAAAAGTTACTTTCACGAATCGGCGTAGACAAACAAGAAACACAAATGAGCTTTAGTGTTCATAACGAAGCTACTGGTTTTGAATATAACGGCCATACGTTTACAAGTTTATTTGCACAGCGTCGCAATATTTTTAGACCTAAGTTTTGGCGTTTATTGTACGACATTGTTAGGTTTAACAAGCTATGTAAAGCTTTGCACGAAAAAGATGATTACCAATTAGACCAATCATTAGGGCAACTGTTAATTGACAATCACTTTAATGACTTTTTTAAATATCATTACATTCTTCCAATGGGAGCTGCTATTTGGTCTACCAGCATTAAAGAAATGGAAAATGTAGGCGTAGAATTTTTTGTTAAGTTCTTTTTTAATCATGGCCTGTTGGACGTAACAAACAGACCTCAGTGGTATGTAGTACCGGGTGGTTCTCGTCAGTACATTAAGCCGTTGATCAGAGGCTTTGCCGATAAAATTAACCTCAATACAAACATCAAATCTGTTACGCGTCAAAATGATGAAGTAACTATTGAGTTTGAAAACGGTGAGCAAAGTAAGTTTGATAAAGTGATTTTTGCTTGTCATTCAGATCAAGCGCTTGCACTACTTGGCGATGCTACGGAGCAAGAAAAGTCAGTATTAGGTTCAATAGCCTATACCGAAAATTCAGTAGTGCTGCATACTGATACTAATCTTTTACCAGATAGAAAAGCGGCATGGGCAAGTTGGAATTACCTACTTAATAACAACACAGATAAAGCTGCTGTTGTTACCTACCAAATGAATATATTACAAGGGATACAATCGGATACACAGTTTTGTGTAACGCTTAATCACCTTGAAGGGATAAACCCAAGTAAAATTTTGCGCGAGTTTACTTATCACCACCCTGTATTTAACCAAGAGTCTATTGCTGCTCAAAAACTTAAACACAGTATTGACGGGCACAATAATAGTTATTTTTGTGGTGCTTATTGGTACAACGGTTTCCATGAAGATGGCGTACACAGTGGTGTAGATGTGGCTAAACAGCTTGGGGTTGAATTTGACTAGTGCAGTGTATTTAGGCGATGTAAAACATCGCCGTTTTGCTGTTAAAGAACATCGTTTTAGTTACCCGTTATATATGATGTGGGTAGATTTAAATAATCCTCAGCAATTAAATGGTGTACATAAACAGTTAGGTACATCAGGCTTAAAAGCCTTAAAGTTTAATGAAGCAGATTATCTTAAAAATATATCAGCCCCTTACCAACACCCCATTATTAAACGCGCACATGAACAACTTGCTGCATTAGGTGTAAATGAGACGTTTACTCATGTTTATATGCTTGGGCAACTTCGTTGTTTTGGTGTGTATTTTAGCCCTGTTAATTTTTACTTTTTTGGTAATAACGACACCCGCTTTAAGTACATGATTGCTGAGGTCAGTAATACACCCTGGAACGAGCGTCATTATTATTTAGTACCTTTAGAAAAAAAAGTGAACTTTAAGAAGGCTTTTTCCGTATCACCTTTTATGAATCTGGATATGAACTATCATTGGCATGTTAAACAATCGCCTGATAAAACATTGATACATATTGAAAACAAGCGAGATGAAGAGTTACTATTTGATGCAACACTTCGCTTAAAACGTAAAGAACTCACTAATGAAGAACTAAGTAAGTTGTTTAAACGTTTTCCGGCCATGACATGGTCTATTTTCAAAGGTATTTATTATCAAGCGTTAAAGTTGTTTATAAAGCGAGTGCCTTTTTTAGGTCACTCAGGTAAGCCATAAAGCACATAGGTAGTCAGGACAATTAATAGGTATTTTAATGGATAAAGTGTCGAGCTTAAATTGCGAACAAAGCACTAGTTGGTTAACTAATATATATAAAAAATTAGTGACTAAAGCCTTTTCGTCAATTGAAACAGGTCAAGTTGTTTTAATTGAAGGAAATGAGCGTACAGTTTTTGGTGATGTATCGTCTGCGTTAAAAGCAACAGTAACAGTTAATGATAAAGCTATGTATAAAGCGTTTGCGTTATCTGGAAGCGTTGGCGCTGGCGAAGCGTATATTTTGGGACATTGGTCTTGTGACAACTTAACTTCATTCATTGAGATATTTGCTATAAATGAAAAGCAACTTGATGAGTTTGAAAACAAATTCGCATTTTTTAGTAATATCGCACACCGGTTTAATCACATAAAAAACAAAAATTCAGAATCGGGTTCTAAGAAAAATATTGTTGCTCATTACGACTTAGGTAATGATTTGTACGAATCATTTTTAAGTAAAGAAATGCTCTATTCAAGTGCTGTATATCCTACAAAAGAAGCCACACTTGAAGAGGCTCAGCAATACAAGCTTAAACGCATTTGTGAGCAAGTTGAGCTTCAAAAAAATGATTCAGTAATTGAAATTGGTACAGGGTGGGGGGCATTTGCTATATATGCTGCCACACATTACGATTGCCATGTAACAACAACAACCATATCTGATGAGCAACATGATTATGTAGCTAACAAGATTGTTGAACTTGGTCTTGAAAGTAAAATAACATTACTTAAGCTCGATTACAGACTACTAAAAGGTAAATACGACAAGCTTGTTTCTATTGAAATGATAGAAGCGGTTGGTCATGATTATTTGCCGAGCTTTTTCACTCAGTGTGGTGAGCTCCTAAAAGACGATGGCGCCATGCTTATTCAAGCAATTACTATTGGCGATCAGCGTTATAAGCACTACTTAAAAAACTCTGACTTTATTCAGCAGTATATTTTTCCGGGCGGATGTTTGCCATCGCTTAACGAAATGAGTGAGCAGATTAAAAATAATACCGATATGGTTATCCATACTGTTAATGATATTGGCGCTCACTACGCAAGAACATTAGCAGATTGGCGAACTCGTTTTATAAAAAGCTGGCCTGATTTAGACCGCTCTAAATTTGATGAACGCTTTTATCGTTTATGGTTATTTTATTTTGCTTATTGTGAAGGTGCGTTTAGAGCCAGAGCAACAAGTACAGTACATTTAATGGCGCGTAAACCTCGTTTTACTAGTGATAACGATGATATTGCGCTCGGTTACTAATTTTGTTTTATTTCAAGCAGTGTGGTTTTTATCACTGCTGCTTGAAGCCAATTCGCTACTTTTTAGTGGCTTGATTATTGTTTTAATGTTTTGTTTGTCAAAGCAGAAAAAACAAGACTCTTTACTGTTAATTAAAGCCCTACCTTTAGCACTATTGTTAGAATTTATAGCGGTAAAGTTAGGCTTGTTAGAATTTAAAGTTTATCCCTTCCCTCTATGGCTCGTCTTTTTATGGGCTGCATTATTACTTTCTTTGAATACCTCTATGGTTTTTTTGAGTAAATTAAAGCTTTGGCAGGCCTTTTTGGTATGTATGGCATTTGCACCAGCAAGTTATTGGGCTGGAGCGCGCTTTGAAGTAATAAGTTTAGGTTTACCTTTATGGCAATTCTGGCTCGTTTACGGGGCGCTTTGGTCTACAGTGTTTACTGTTATTCTTTTTATAAACCAAAAAATCAAGTTATTCATCAATCGCTGATCTTCCACAATTTCTATTTCGTAACATTACCCATTGACTCAAAGGGAGCTTATTTTGAAATTTTTACTAAAGGCAGTTACTTTTTATTTGCTTACCACTTCAATTGTTTTAGCTAACACACAATTTAATAAAGTAGGCGAAGCACGAATGGAGTATTTATTTTGGGATGTATATGACGCTGTGCTATTTACCCCTTCAGGTAATTACAGCGCAGGAACACATCCTGTTAAGTTTAAGCTTACCTATTTACGTGACTTTGACGCTAAAGAAATAGTAAAAGCAACAAATGAGCAGTGGCAACATCTTGGAAAAGCAGGGCTGGCAGATAAATACGACCGTAAATTGTTGTCTATTTGGCCTGATATAAAAAAGGGTGACTCACTAACATTGGTGACAAATGAGCAAGGTATGAGCACTTTTTATCATAATGATGAAAAAATGGGTGAAATTGATGAACCTCAATTTTCGAGTGACTTTTTAGCTATTTGGCTTGATGAAAAAACCTCT
Organism: Pseudoalteromonas sp. NZS127_1; assembly: GCF_015864295.1. Lineage (NCBI taxonomy): Bacteria > Pseudomonadati > Pseudomonadota > Gammaproteobacteria > Alteromonadales > Pseudoalteromonadaceae > Pseudoalteromonas > Pseudoalteromonas sp. NZS127_1. The sequence goes on from NZ_JADYXO010000007.1 coordinate 107,398, forward strand.
GAGCCAAAACTACGAAAGCAATTATTAGGGAATTAATATGAACATATTAAACACGTTAAAAGCAGCTGTTATGAGCCTCTCGGCTCTACTTTTAATTAGCTGTTCGGCACCAAATGTTGAACATTATAAAAATACATCGCCAAATTTCGACTTTAAAACGTTTTTTAGCGGAAATTTGAAAGCCTATGGTGTTGTACAAGACTTTAAAGGCGAATTGACCCGAAAGCTTGTCGTAGATATGAATGCGACTTGGGACGGTAACCAGGGCGTTATTGAAGAAGACTTTATTTATGATGATGGCGAAACCCAAAAGCGAATCTGGAAAATAACGTTAAATGAAGACAATAGTTTAACGGGGACAGCAGCTGATGTTATAGGTACAGCAAAAGGCAAAAGTGACGGCAGCGTATTTCATTGGAATTATGATGTAGAGCTTCCATACGATGGCAGTACTTTAGAAGTGAATTTTGACGATTGGATGTACCTGGTTACACAATCGCGCTTGATAAACCGCACATCTATTGTTAAGTTTGGAGTCGAGGTCGGGGAAGTGACCTTAGTTATCGAAAAAATATAGCTTATTTACCCAGTTGCTTAACTTGCGCCAAAATTGTACTCAAATTAAGTCTTTGTTAACCCAACACGCTGTATTCTACCGAGAATTATTTAAATTTTACTCATTTTTTAAGAATTTAAGCAAAAAATGCAATTTGCTGTTGCTAACTCTTTAAAAATGCATAAAGATAGGTTTTGCGAAGGCAAAATAATAACGAATAGGAATCTAACAATGAATAAAGCTCAATTAGTTGAAAAAATTGCTACTGATGCAGAAATCTCTAAAGCCGCTGCTACTCGTGCTCTTGACGCGTTTACAGGTGCTGTAACTTCTTCTTTAAAAGAAGGTGATTCAGTAGCATTAGTTGGTTTTGGTACTTTCTCAGTAAAAGAACGTGCAGCTCGCACTGGCCGTAACCCACAAACGGGTGCTGAGATCCAAATCGCAGCGGCAACTATCCCAAGCTTTAAAGCAGGTAAAGGTCTTAAAGACCAAGTAAACCCTTAATAGGTTTAACGAATTAAAATAAAAAAAGAGCTATTTAGCTCTTTTTTTTTATGTTTAATAAAGACATCAATTGATGCCTTTATATTATAAATTTATGCTTTTAAGGCTTTATCGCCTCGGCCAATGCCAACAGCACCAGAACGTACAACTTCAATAATATCGGTTTCATGGCGAAGTGTGTCTAAAAACGATTCTATTTTGTCTGTACTGCTCACTAGTTGCAGGCTATAGCTTTGCCGGCCCATATCTAAAATAACACCCTGGAACACATCAACTACGCGGGTAACCGCTGCACGAGTCGTCTCGTCTTGAGCAAATACCTTAACAAGCAATAACTCTCGCTCAATGTGACTCATTTCTGTTAAATCGATAATTTTAAGCACGTCGACTAATTTGTTAACTTGCTTTGTGATCTGCTCAACCACTCTGTCATCACCCATGGTGGTAATGGTAATACGTGATAACGACTGATCATCAGTTGTGCCAACAGTTAGGCTGTCAATGTTGTATGCACGTTGTGAAAAAAGCCCAACAATACGCGACAGTGCACCTGGTTCGTTTTCCAATAGAATAGATAAAATACGACGCATTATGCTTTTACTCCTTTACGTAACCACATCTCATCAATGCCACCTAACTTGATTTGCATTGGGTATACATGTTCTTTCTCGTCTACAAGAATATCTAAAAAGACTAAACGATCGTTTATGCTCATAGCTTTATCGATAGCAGGTTGTAACTCATCAAGTGTGTTTACTTGTATGCCTACATGCCCGTAGCTTTCAACTAACTTAACAAAATCAGGCAGTGAGTCCATGTAAGATGATGAATGACGACCGCCATAAACCATGTCTTGCCATTGGCGTACCATACCTAAAGAACGGTTATTTAGGGATACAACTTTTACCGCTAAGTTGTACTGCAAACAGGTAGATAACTCTTGAATGTTCATTTGAATAGAGCCATCACCTGTAATACATACAGACTCTTTATCAGGAAAAGCAAGCTTTACGCCCATAGCTGCAGGTAAGCCAAAGCCCATAGTGCCTAGGCCGCCTGAATTTATCCACTGACGAGGATGCTTAAATGGGTAATATTGCGCTGCAAACATTTGGTGCTGACCAACGTCAGAACTTACGTAAGCATCGCCATTAGTGGCTTTATAAACAGCTTCAATTACGGCTTGTGGCTTAATTTTGTCGCCATCTGTGTTGTAGCTTAAACATTTTTGTTCACGCCAGCTGATAATTTGGCGCCACCAATCTTCTTGCGCGCTTCGATCTATTTTAATTGGGCTTTTATCAATACCCGTTTGTAGTTGTTCTAGTACTGTTGCTAAGCAACCTACAACCGGTATGTGCGCTTTGATTGTTTTTGAAATTGAAGTTGGATCTACATCTACATGGACAATGGTGGCATTTGGACAAAACTTTTTAACGTTATTAGTTACTCGATCATCAAAACGAGCACCAAGCGCTAAAATCACATCGGCGTTTGCCATTGCTTTGTTAGCCTCAAGCGTACCGTGCATGCCTAGCATACCTACAAAGTTTGGATGTACACCTGATATGCCGCCAAGCCCCATTAGTGTATTGGTAATGGGCGCATTTAACGACTCAACTAAATGCGTTAATTGCTCTGACGTATTTGAAATAACAATACCACCGCCAGAGTAGATAACCAGTTTTTTGGCTTCTAAAATAGTTGTTACCGCTTTACGAATTTGTTTTGAATGCCCTTTAGTATTAGGGCTGTATGTTCTTAGCTCTGTTGTTTTAGGAAATTCGTATTCAAACTTAATAGCAGGGTTAAGCATATCTTTAGGAAGCTCAACTACAACAGGTCCAGGACGACCTGTACTGGCTATATAAAAGGCTTTAGCTAAGATTGTTGGGATTTCTTTAGCACTTCTACAGTTAAAGCTGTGTTTAACTATAGGGCGAGAACAGCCAACAATATCAGTTTCTTGGAATGCATCGTCACCAATTAAACTTGTAGGCACTTGGCCTGACAATACAACCATAGGAATTGAATCCATGTAGGCCGTTGCAATACCCGTTATACAGTTTGTAGCGCCAGGGCCTGAGGTTGCAAGTACAACACCAACGTCTCCAGTAGCACGAGCATAACCATCAGCCATATGTGTGGCAGCTTGTTCATGACGTACTAATATATGCTCAATATCATCTTGCTGAAAAAGTGCATCATATAAGTCTAAAACCGAACCACCGGGGTAGCCAAATATGTATTTTACCTTTAACTCTTTTAATGCCTGAACTACTAGTTCAGAGCCATTATATTCTTGTTTGCTCATCCTCATTCCTCTGTGCGCTTTTTTATGCATAAAAAAACCCCCGCGTAGTGCGAGGGTTTTTAAAAAGCAGTATCACCTTTTAATACATCCCCGCTGGGCTTATAACTAAGACCAGTACGAGTACGACTAAAAGGTTAATTTGTGTGTTCATAGTTTTTACTCTACTTAGCAAAACACTGCTTTTAAATTAAAAATTCTGTATAGGTTTATTTTTAAGGGTTTTGAACCCTTATGTCAACCTTGAAAGTGGTTTTTTGCATTTTAAATTCGTTTTGTAGCTTTTTTTAATTTAAATCTGCAGAAATACTGTATTTAACTGAGTTAACTAGCAGAAATTATGCGTTTTAGGTTGTGTGTTTGATTTTAGTTATAAAAGAGTGTGAAAGACCATTAACTTTTATTGCACATGTTAACTATATGTTTTTATCGCATGTTTAAATTTCTATTATTAGGTATGATTACTACATAATTATGTTTGAGGAAAACACAGTGAAAAAAGTGACGTTAATTGCGCTTTTAACTACGCTATTAAGCCCTATAGTAGCGGCTAATAATTTAAGCCCGCATGATGTTGGTATAACTAACGAAGAACGTATTTTATATTGGCTTAAAAAAAGAGACCAAATATCCTCTAGTGAGTTAGATAGTTCATTTAAGTCATATATGAGTAACAAAGAAGTTGCCAATCACTCAATTAAAAATGGCTTTAGGCGATTTAAATCTTCCTCTACGGATTTTTCAAACACAAATAAAAAACAAGCCGCTTTTTCAACGTCGCTAGTGCCTGATCAAAGCGTTAATGATGTAAAAGTGTTAGCTATCTTAATTGATTTTCCTGACCTCAAACATGACGATGATCGACTTGTACAGCAAGACACCGACATGTTTTACGCTGATTATTCAACTGAACACTATCAGCAAATGCTTTTTAATACTCAAGGTTATGCGGGCCCTGATGGACAAAGCTTATCAACGGCTGCAGATTATTATAAAGCAGCGTCTGGTAATAGCTTAAACTTTAACGGGCAAGTATATGGCTGGGTAACCGCTGATAGTAATGCAAAAACATATGGTGAACGCCAAGGCAGTACGCGTGATAAAAATGCGCCCGCTTTAGTCAAAGAAGCGGTAGAAAAAGCCGTTGCACAATTTAATATTAATTTAGCCGATTATGATTTAACCGATTTAGATGATATTGATGGCGATGGAATTATTAACGAACCCAATGGCATTATTGACCATGTAATGATTTTTCATTCAAGTATTGGCGAGGAAGCGGGTGGTGGCTACCTAAGCACCGACGCTATTTGGTCGCACCGCTACTATGTATTTGATGAAAGTAGCGGGCCGAGCGAGATTGCAGGCAGCAATATAAAGCTCTTTGGTTATACAATTAATCCAATTGATGCTGGGATTGGCGTGGTGGTACATGAGTTTGGGCATGACTTGGGATTATTAGATGAATACGACTTACAATCTAACACGGTAGGTGAGCCTGTCGCGTCTTGGTCAGTTATGTCGACAGGAAGTTGGGCAGGTTCTCCACGAGGCTCAGAGCCTGTTATGTTTAGCCCTTATGCGCTTGAATATTTACAAAATCGATACCAGGGTAATTGGGTTAATCAGCTCACGCTTGATATGGATGAGATAGATGCTAACGCACAGCAAACATTAATTAATACTGCGAGTACTTCACAACTACAAAGCCAAATAAAAATAACACTGCCATCTCGACTCGAAAAATTTAAAACGCCAGTAGAAGGCGATTTTCAATACTATTCAAATACGGGCGACAATGTTAGTAACAGCTTAGTTAATACAGTAACGCTACCAAACACAACTGAGGCACTTACTTTAAGCTTTATTGCTTATTACAGTATTGAGCGCGACTATGATTTAGTACAGGTAAAAGTAAATGGGGAGCCTATTGCTAGTAATTATACGCAAGCAATTAACCCATACTATGGTGACATTGGTCCGTATATATCAGGTGATTCATTTTTTAATAGTGATGCTAAGCAACCTAACGGCTATTTAACTCATAAGTTTGATTTATCAGCTTATGCTGGGCAAATCATTGATCTAAAAATTGAATACATAACAGATGCGAACACACATTATTATGGTTTTGTTGTGGATGATATGCGTATTGTGCAAAGTGATACTTTAATTTGGCAAAATAATGCACAAGATCAAATTAACACCGAGTTTAATGGCTTTGAAAAAATAGGTAGTTACACATATGCATCGCCATCACATTACTATTTACAATTGCGTTCATACACAGGCGTTGACAGTAGTTTGCAAGCAGAGCAGTACTCACCGGGATTATTATTGTGGTATAGCAATGAATCTCAAGCAGATAACAACACGACAGAGCATCCAGGTAGTGGTTTTGCATTAGTGGTAGATGCTGATCAGCGCTCGATAAATAAAGGCAGTACGCAAACTCCGGCTGCTTCAGCAATTCAAATTCGTGATGCTGCTTTTAGTTTATATCCACAGCGAGCTGGATTAGGTGATGATGATTTATCTGCTATTACAGAGTTTACTGATAAAACCGACTATAGCTTTTCAGCGCAACAGTCATCGGGCGTTGCCCTCCCACAGGTTGGCTTTGGGTTTAATATTATAAGCCAGTCAGCTGATAGTGAAGATATAGAAGTAGAGCTTAATTACGATGTTACTAAAGGTATTAATTTTACCAAAACAGGTTTAATCGTTAATTTTAATGTAGAAGGTTTTGCACTCACGCCTGCGGATAAATTCACGTGGAGTTTTGACGATGGTAGCTCAAGCACAGAGTTAACGCCTACTCATGAATATCAAGACTATGGCACCTATAGCGTTGAGTTTATGGCAAGTAATGATACTTCACAGCAAGTAGCTATAGCTCAAGTTACATTAGTTGGGCCATTATCTGTAAATGAAATTGAATATGAAATAAACCAAGGAATATTAACAGCTCAAGCTTCGTTTACAGGTGGAGTCGCACCGTATACCTATAATTGGCAGCTAGGGGATGGAAGTACTTTAACGACGCAATCGCTTACTTATAATTATTTATACTCTGGTGATTACCAAGTAACGCTTACAGTGACAGATAACGAAGGCACGGAGCAAACTAAAGCGGTTGATGTAACGGCAACTGTTCCGCTTAGCATAGACGCAAACGTTACAGTAAATGATTTAAGCGCTCAATTTAATGCGCAAGTAACTGGCGGCTTTAATAGTTATACTTACAGTTGGGATTTTGGTGATGGCAGTGCGGTATCAAACTTACAAAACCCAAGGCATACTTATCAGACTGGCGGTGCATTTAGTGTAACGTTGAATGTTACTGATACTCAAACAAATGATACTTTTACTAAAGAGTTATCTCTTACAGTGCAAAAGCAACAAAGTAGTTCGGGTTCAAGTGGCGGATCATTGGCAGGTTTATTAGTGTTATTACTTTTATGCTTACCTAGGATAAAGCGCAGCTAGCAAATAAAAAAAAGCCCGCTAAATTAGCGGGCTATTTAAATTAATAACAAATATTAATTATAAACGGTCAATTACTGATTGAGTGAAATCAGTTGTACCGTGGCTGCCGCCTAAATCGCGAGTTGTACGGTCGCCTGATTTAATTACATCAGCAACAGCACTACGAATACGCTCTGCTGTATCGCCCATATCTAAATGCTCAAGCATTTGGATAGACGCTAAAATTACAGATGTTGGGTTAGCTAGGTTTTTGCCAGCAATATCTGGTGCACTACCGTGTACAGCTTCAAAAATTGCAGCGTCTTCACCAATGTTAGCACCTGGAGCCATACCTAAACCGCCAACTAAACCAGCACAAAGGTCAGATAAAATATCACCAAATAAGTTAGTCGTAACAATTACGTCAAACTCTTCAGGTGTCATTACCAGTTTCATACACGTTGCATCAACAATCATTTCATTTGATTCAATTTGTGGGTAACGCTCAGCTACTTCACGTGCTACTTTTAAAAACAAACCAGATGTTGATTTTAAAATGTTAGCTTTATGAACAGCAGTTACTTTTTTACGACCTTCACGTACCGCTAGCTCATATGCAAAAGTTACGATTTTTTCTGCGCCTTCACGCGTAATTATCGATTTTGCTTCTGCTTCATTACCGTCTTCACTTACTATTTGGCCTGCACCTGAGTACATACCTTGCGTATTTTCACGAATAGTAATGATATCAATATCGTCGTAACGCGCTTTAGTGCCAACAAATGATTTAACAGGGCGTACGTTAGCGTATAAACCAAATTGCTTACGAAGTGTTACGTTAATAGACGTAAAACCTTCACCTACAGGCGTTGTTAATGGGCCTTTAAGAGTGATTTTGTTTCTAGCTATTGTATCAACCGTGTCTTGTGGAAGTAACTCACCTGTTTTTTCAAGTGCAGCTAGGCCAGCATCAACAAATTCATAATCAAAGTCGCAACCTGCGGCTTTTAATATTTCAAGTGCTGAGTCGATAATGCTCGGACCGATGCCGTCGCCTTTGATCACTGTGATGGTTTGTTTGGCCATTGACTTTTCCTTTAAAGAGTTTGATTTGCACATAAATTATTACCCTGAGAGAGTAATCGCTTGTTAGATCATTTATGTGAACGTGCTTGAAAATTTAAGGGCGCATTTATATCAACTTATCACCCATTTTGCTAGTTTATACAAGAAATACTGGGTATACACCAAAGTTATAATGGGTATGAAGACGTTAAATAGGTTTCCATAAATTAAATACAATTAAATAACGCGAGAGATTCTAATTTTTGATTAAAATCAGTTGGGTTTTGCCAATTTAGTATTTTCAGTTGTTCGTTTAATGTTTGCAGTTGCCACGCTGTTAGCGCAAGTTCTGGTTTAAAAACACTCTGGGCAACAATTTTAAGTGTGATCCAGAGTTTATGAGAATCAGTTAAGTGTTTTTTAGGTGTTTGCTCTGCTTCTAAAAGTGCCGTTGTCCATGGGTTGTCACTTAATAAATGAGTAAGCTGTTGCGTTAGTTGCTCGTTATTAATTGAATCTACTCCAAAAAATGAGCAAATAGGGGCACTCAATGTTTTATTTGGTGTGTCGTCAATCAGCGTTTTACGAGAAAGCTGTGTACTGCATTGCGTTAATAAAAAATGAGCATAAGCATATAAAGGTAATGTAATGTGTTCAAACTGGTCGTGTTTATTTTTACTGACTAATAAGGCCATTATTTTCACTAAACCATTTAATCTGTTAGTAACGTAGGCTTGTAGAGGGTGTGGGGTAACATTAACTAATTGCTCAAAAACAACTCTTTGAATTATCGCAGGTGCATTATAATAACCGACCATCGATAAACTATGCTTTAAGTCTTTAGCGGCCTGATGCTCCTTATTATAAGGTTTTACTGCCTCACATAAATTAGCAACTACCTGAGGGTGAGCCGCCATTAGCTGGCTTAGCCCTTTATAGCTATATTCGTGCTGTGACTTAATATTACTTATTAGTTCAAGTAAAGACTGTGCTTTATCAACGCCAACCACACTTTTTGACTTAACATGTTCACTGTTAAACACTTTGAAGCTAATGGTTTTATCAGCGCAATGCCATTGTTTTGGGTTGTCGTTAAGGGTTGCTTTAACGCTAAACCAAGCTAATTTATTTGGATTAGTGTTACTAATTAAAATATGTTTTTGCTGCGCATCAGTCGCTAAATAAATCATTGTTTGCTCGGCATAAAAAACGCGGCTTCCCGGTAATAGTGGCCCCAAATGGGCTATAAGTGATTTGATTAGCTGCAGTGCAAACAAATTTGGTGTGCGAATATACAAGTCAGTAAGTGCTTTAAATAAACTCATGTGTTTATTAGCCGTATTACTAGTAATGTTCATACTAATAATATTTGCTAAAGCAATTAGTGTTATGCCCCCATCGTAAAGCATTATTTTAGGAGCACTTACCAATGCTTGTTTATATTTACTTAACTTAGCTAATAATTGCGTAACGGGTTTGGCAGAATCGCCACTGGATAACATTACTTTAGCAGCTAACTGATGACGCATTTTCCATATGTTTTTATCAGAGTCTTGAAAAGGTGTTTGCTCACAGAGCTTGTTTAATTGCGCCCCAACACATAAATGCTCAATGAGTGAAGCCGCTATGTATAGCTCGCTTAGGGCATTGTTATAGTGTTGAGATTTACAAAGTGCAGCGGTTATTACACTTTGACTAACAACTAAGTTGGTGGCATAAGAATAATTAGGATTATAAAGTGTTAAACGAGCTTGTAATGCGAATGGCTGTTCACTATAGAGCACTCTATATTGCTCAGCTAGCTTACTTGCCATGGGGTATAAGGCTGTCCATTTTTGTTTATTGTTATAATAGCTTAAAAACAGCTGCGTATTATTAAGCAGCTGCTCTAAAGTAGTTGAAACAGCTTCATCCATTAAACCTTCACCTAATTTTGTTCTTGATATTTATTATATGCACTAGGACCCCATAAAAATAGCTGCCCATTTTTAAATAATAACCCAGTACATTCATCCATAGTGGTTATACCGTCAGATGTTTTATGCTGTGTACGGTAAAAAACTATCTGAAATACCTGTTCACCATCTCGTTTGGCATAAGTAAGGTCGGGGCTGCCTAAATAATCAAGCACAGTATTTAGTGTTGTTGGCTGCTCAAGTGATAGTTTTTCGATATAACGTTTATTAAAAGCTTCTCGGTCTTGCCAGATCATAGCCTGAGGATCGTCTTTATAAAAGGTGATCACCAACGCTGCTATCAGTGCATATAGCCCTAAACCTAAGATTAAATATCGGATAAATTTTTTCAATATGGTTTACTCTGACTCCGGTAACTAATAATAGTATACGTTTTGTAATGTTTAGAGGCTATTAACTTGCGACTAATTAAGTCTTAACTGCTTTAAACTAAAGCCTAAATTTATATCGGTGCGTAAACTAACCAAGTGCTTTGAGATTACGTACATATCCATATTAGCGGCTAACTTTGCTTTAATACTCGGGCTTAGAGACTCATCTTCGGCCGCATGCTCAATTGAATTATAGTTATTAACTATTTGCTGCGCAGACTTAGTGCCTATTCCTTTTACTCCCGGAATATCATTTGTTTTATCGCCCGCTAATGCCCAAAAATCAACGAGCTTATTTTGCTCAACACCAAAACGCTCTTTTATACTTGTCTCATCTAAATAGAGTTTTTTAAAGTAATCATAAACTGTAATGTAGGGGCCTAAGTAGGGTAAAAAGCCTTTATCAGTAGAGACAACAGTATTAGCTATTTGATTATTTGATGCCTTAAATGCAAGCGTTGCAATAATGTCATCGGCTTCATCGTTAATAGGCTCAAATACAACAATACCGGTTTCTTCTATTGCGGTTTTAAAGTGCTCTAAGGCATCTTTTAGCACTTGAGGCATTGGGGCACGGGAGTGTTTGTAGTCTTTATAAAAATGATAACGCCAGCTTTTGTCACCATCAAATACCGCAATCGCATGGGTTGCATTGCTTGTATCTAAAAGCTTTTTGCACGCATGAGCTACACGTGCACAGCACGTTTGTATCATTTGCTCATCACTGTGATGTTTTTGATTAGCGTCAACGGCGTAAATGCGCCTAATTAAATTAAGCGCATCAATAAGAAGTAAATGGGGTTTCAAACTATAAAACTCATGCTTTTATTTTGTAACACGGAATATATTTGCTGCCAGGGAGTTTCATACGGCCTTGATCAACAAATGCTTGTAATAACGTATCCATATTTTCCATAAGGGCAGGCTCGCCACTTAAAATGTATGGACCGTTTTGCTTAATGGCTTTAACGCCTTCGTCTTTTACATTTCCAGCTACAATACCTGAAAAAGCTCTGCGTAAATTAGCCGCTAATAACTGCTTTGGTTGATCAAGATGTAAATCAAGACTTGCCATATTTTCGTGTGTTGGGGCAAAAGGTTGTTGAAAATCGTTATCGATTTTTAACGTCCAGTTAAAGTAGTAGGCATCGCCTTCACTTTTACGGTAATCACGAACATTGGCCATAGCCGATCTTAGCTTTTGTCCAACTAACTCAGGATTATCAATAATAACTTCAAACTTATCTAATGCTTCTTTACCAAGCGTCATTTCAACAAATTCACACAGCTCTTTAAAGTACGCTTCACTTTCTTTAGGGCCAGTTAAAATCACAGGCAAACATTGTTTGGTGTTATCTGGATGAAGTAATATGCCTAATAAATATAGCAATTCTTCAGCAGTACCTGCGCCACCAGGAAAAATGATAATAGCGTGAGCTGTTCTTATAAAAGCTTCAAGGCGCTTTTCAATGTCAGGTAAAATAACTAATTCGTTAACAATAGGGTTTGGTGGCTCTGCAGCAATAATGCTTGGCTCTGTTAGGCCTAAGTAACGGTTATTGGTATTGCGCTGTTTTGCATGGCCAATAGTGGCACCTTTCATTGGGCCTTTCATGGCACCAGGGCCACAACCAGTACAAATATTTAATCCACGTAAGCCAAGCTCGTAACCCACTTGTTTTGTGTATTTATATTCAACTTCGTTTATTGAGTGTCCGCCCCAGCAAACAACCATACTTGGCTCGCTATTAACACGCAAAGCACCGGCATTTCTGAGCATATCGAATACCATATGAGTAATGGCTTTTTGCTCTTTTAAATCTTTTTCGTATTTTTGACAAATAAACAAAATATCGCGAATAACAGAAAATATATGCTCGTGAATTCCGGTAATTATTTCGCCATCAACAAATGCGGTTTCGGGTGGGTTTTCAAGCTCAATTTTAATGCCTCGTTCGCGGCTTACTAAACGAATATCAAAATCTTTGTATTTGTCGTATATATCGCTACTTTCGTCGGTATGGCTACCTACATTAAGCACTGCTAGTACGCAGTTTCTAAATAACTTATAACGCTCACTAGCAGAAGATTGCTCTAATAAATCAACTTCTAATTGCGACAGTAAATCTAAAACCCCAGTTGGGTTTAACTGTATTAACATAGACGTTCTCCTTACTGCTAAATCGTAAAAAACTACTTGTCATAAAATTTATAATGGCTATGACATTATTTACTGGTACAAAGTCTATCTCGTCCTGAATTTTTGGCCTCGTAAAGAGCATCATCTGCTCGATCAAATGCCTTTAACAGAGTATCGCCTTTTTTAAACTGAGTTGCACCTACCGAAATAGTGATCTCAATTTGTTTTTCTCTAAATTTAAAAGGTATATTTTTAATTACCTTTCTTACTTTATCCAGAGGTAATGTTGCGTTTTCAAGCGACACACCTGGCATTAACAATACAAATTCTTCACCGCCGTAACGCGCTATAAAATCGGACTTTCTTACCGATTTTTGCAACGCTTTTGATATAACCTGTAAGGTAATGTCACCTGCGGTATGGCCAAATCTATCATTGATAGATTTAAAGTGGTCAACATCAATAACCGCAAGCGTAACATCTGATGGCTGCACATTAAACAAATGCATTTCGTGATTGTAACGTTCATCAAATGCAGCTCGGTTAGGCAGTTTTGTAAGCCCATCAAGTAAACTTTTAAAGCGCTGTTCGTTTAAGCGTTTTTTATACGTTGTTAACTTATCTTCTAAAGTAATAATTCGTTTGTTTATTTCACTAAAGCTAGTGCTAAGCATTTCTCTGTCTTTTCGTTCTAACTTTTCTTTTGCTAGAAAATCTTCGCTTAGTGATTTTAATTCGTTATCTACAAGTTCTTTTAAAGATGAGATTGACGTTGCTTTTTGTGTTTGTTCGTTGAGGTTTTTTATTTTTAGTTCAATGCTTTTATTTAACGAATCAAACTCAATACTCATCGATTCTGAGTGTCTACTAGTAGAGACAATAGAATTATGTAGATCTTCGAGGGTTTGATTTAATGAAACTAAAAAGCTTTGTGCAGATTTACGCTCTTTGCTAATGTTTTTTACTACGACTTCAATTATGTTAATCGCAACATCGAGTAATGCATCGATTGTGTCACTTTCTGTAATATTATTTTTTATACTATTAATTTGTAGTGTAGCTTCTTCTTCAAGTATAAGTTCGTTAGCTAGCTCAAGTAGTTTTTTTGCACGAGCCTGTTTTACAGGGCGCTGATTATCGGCTTGAGGGTCTTGCTTAGTTAGTAATGCTTCATGATAAAAGAGAATAAGTTGATCAAGTAGCGGAATATAACCATGGGTTGACTGAACGTTATTAATCTCTTGATCGAGTAAATTTCTCAGGGCTCTGCGAGTATCGTCAGGTAAACCTTTAGTTTTTTGTAACTGTTTACCTGCATTTTGTACACTGTTGAATAAATCACGTTGCTGAGCTTGCTGAATCGATTCTTGATTTTTAAGTAATATCAAAGTTTCACTAACAAGGGGGGAGAGGTCTTCAAAGCTCATACCTTTATTGAGTGCACTTCTAAATTTAGCAAGGCGATTATCTAACTCAATATCAAGCCCTTTACAGCTTAGCGAAAGTTTAGCTGCAAAGTCGCACAAAATATCCACTTGATGTTTGCGTGCACTCTCAATAGCCATACGAGCATCAATTGCTTGTTTGAGTTTTTTATCTGTTGGATTAGATCTTTCAGACACCTAAGCGTACCGCCATCAAATTAATTTTATTATCTTCAGTTTACAACAAATTTTTATTATGTGTAGTTATCTAGTAAAAAACTTAGAAATTTTAATAAGCTACTACGTATAAACTCGTATACGGGGCAATTTGTCGTATTTAATTCACTTTTAAATAGGGGCTTGCTAGTCTTGCAGGCAATTAAGTTTCCACTAAGAGTTTCTATGAAAAAGTTATTAGCCCTATCTATTTTAGCTGCATGTTCAGCACCTGTATTTGCCGATGTAAATTATTCTTTAGAAATTTCGCAACCACAACATCATTTAGGCGATGTAAGTGTTGAGTTTCCAAAAACAGCGCAAGCACATCTTGATATAAAACTTCCTGCATGGCGAACGGGTCGCTACGAAATGCTAAACCTTGCCAATGGCATTCGTTACTTCAAAGCTAAAGATGAAGATGGTAAAGAGTTAAAATGGGAAAAAATTGATCACAGTACATGGCGTGTACACCTTAATGAGCCAACAGAAGTTAATGTTGACTACCAGGTGTATGCAAATGAGCTTGGTAAGCGCGCTCGCCACATTGACGACAGCCATGCATTTATAGATGCATCAGGCTTTTTTATGTTTAGTGAATCATTTCGCCAAGAGCCAGTAACCGTTAATTTAGAAGTGCCTAAAAAGTGGCGCTCTGTATCGGGTATGGATAATTTAAAAGGCAAAAATTCATTTAAAGCAGCAGATTACGACATACTTGTTGATTCACCAATCGAAACGGGTATTAACCAACTACACACATTTGAAGTAGATGGCCGTGAATACGATTTAGTTATATGGGGCGACGGTAACTACGATGTAGAGCAAATGCTTACCGATCTTAAAAAATTAGTTGCTACTGGTAATGTAATTTGGGATGGCTATCCATATGAACGTTATGTATTTATGGTTCATGCTACGTCGGGTGCTGGTGGTGCAACAGAGCATTTAAACTCAACAATTATTCAACGTCCACGCGATAGATTTGGTAGCCGCGAAGATTACCTAGCCTTTATTAGCACCGCTGCGCATGAGTTTGTTCATACGTGGAATGTTAAAGCATACCGCCCTCAAGGTTTAGTGCCGTACGATTACACTAATATGAATTACTCTAAACTGCTTTGGATTGCAGAGGGTTCAACAAGTTATTTTGAAGATCATTTAATGGTTCGCTCTGGTATTGAAACCACAGATGAATTTTTTAAAGTGATGAGTAAAACCATTAATCGTCATTTACAAACACCGGGCCGTGAAGTGCAAAGCGCAAGCGAAACAAGCTTTGATAAATGGATTAACCAAGGTGGCGATCATGCACGTAACTACAGCACTAATATTTATTCTGAGGGTTCGTTACTTTCATTAGTTTTAGATATCGACTTGCTAGAAAAAAGCCAAGGTAAAATAAGCTATCGCGACGTACACAAAGCACTTTATAACAATCATAAAATGCCAGCTGGTTTTACAGATGTAGATGTACTTAATATCTTAAAAGATTTAACAGGGCGTGATTACTCAAGCTGGTGGCAAGAAAATGTTGAGTCGCCTGCAAGTATTAACTTTGACGACTTACTTACTAAAGTAGGCTTGAAATTTGAACGTCCTGAAAAAGCAAAAGCGCTTGCAAGCATTGATGCTACCGCTAAAAACACCGGCGAGTTACTTACGTTAAGTTACGTTCGCCGTGGTGGCAGTGCGTGGAAAGCAGGTTTAACTACCGATGATAAAATTGTCGCTATAAACAAACATCACGTAGGTAAAGATTTAAAAACCAGCTTAGAAACGTTTAAAAAAGGCGATAAAGTAACCATTGACTATCTTCGTCGCGATGCTCTTGAAAGCTTAACATTAGTATTATCAGAAGATTTTGATAAGCCTAAAAAAGTAGTTGCTGATAAAGAGGCAACGCCTGAGCAAAAAGCACTATTCAAAGCATGGATTGGCGTGGAACATCCAAATGATGTGACAAAAAAATAAATTCAGTTTTTATAGCGTTTAAATATAGTTAACAATTATTAAAAAAGAGCTTCGGCTCTTTTTTTGTTTTGTATAATGGCGTATATAATGTACATGGAAATTTAATATTAAAATTAAATTTAATTATTATTTAGTATTTCTCTATTATTAAATAAAATTATTTATGGATATAGCCTCAAAATGAAATTAGATAACCCGACTTCAAACTTAACCCATCAATTTGTAATTAACGACTATTTGCATCAATTATTTGATGCGGTAAATGTTATTTCTGTTCAAGGTTATGACAATGAACGTCGTGTTATTTATTGGAATGAAGGCAGTGAGCGACTTTATGGATATACCAAAGAAGAAGCCATAGGACAAAAAATAGAAGACCTTATAATTCCAGAGCCAATGTGTGAATTAGTTATTAACGCACATAGTGAATGGGTAAAAAACGATATAGAAATTCCAGCATCTGAAATTATCTTACAAGACAAAGATGGAAACAATGTATCGGTTTTTTCCAGCCATGTTATGTTTACAAATCAATATAATACAAAACAAATGTACTGTATTGATATTGATTTATCTGAGGTTAAAAAGGCACAAGCAGATGCGTCATTTAATGAGCATATGCTAAAAACTATTTTTGGAGCAATTCCTGACTTATTTTTCTTGATGGAAAACGATGGAACTATTATTGAGTATCATGCCAGTAATGAGACCGATCTCTACACCAAGCCAAAGCAATTTATTGGTAAAAAAATGGGTGATGTACTCCCTCAAGATGTAGCCAAAAAATTTGAAACCTATATCAGCCTTGTATTAGAAAAAGAGCAGATGATGAGCTTCAAATACGAGCTAGCTTTGCCCCATGGGCTCGTTTTTTTTGAAGCAAGAATAAATAAAATAACAGAACATAACCAGTTAATGGTTATTATTCGAGATATTACAGAACAGCATAAATCAGATGAAATAATTAGACATCAAGCGTATTACGATAGTCTAACTTTACTCCCAAATCGTTTTTTAGCACTTGATCGTTTGTCGCAATTACTTATTGAAGCACAAAGAAATAACGAGAAAGCGGCAGTACTGTTTTTGGATTTAGATGATTTTAAAAAAATAAATGATTCTTTAGGCCATGAAACAGGAGACAAACTTTTAATTGAATCAGCGCAAAGGCTACAAGAGGCACTGCGAAAAGACGACACGGTAGGGCGCCTAGGTGGAGATGAGTTTATCGTATTACTACGAGGTATAACTGATCACCATGCAGCGCTAAAAATTACTGAAAAACTGGTCAATAACTTTAGAGCCCCTTTTAAAATTGAGGGTCGGGAACACATACTAACAGCGAGTATTGGTGTAGCCATATACCCAGAAAATGGCACAACCGTTGCTGATTTATTACGAAATGCTGACACTGCAATGTATCAAGCAAAATCATATGGTCGTAATACTTATTCATTTTTTACTAAAAAGATGAACGTAATTATTCAGCGCCGACTCGTAATAGAAGAGCAGATGCGTGGCGCCCTTGAGCGTAATGAATTTGAGTTATTCTACCAGCCCCAATTTGACGCCAAAAATAAACACATCATTGGTGCAGAAGCGTTATTACGCTGGCATAACCCTGTGCTAGGTAATGTAACACCCGATGAGTTTATACCTATTGCCGAAAATACAGGATTAATTGTACCTATTGGCAAGTTTGTAATTAGCCAAGCATTACACTTTTTAAACACATGGCAAAGTACCTGTAAACGCCAACAAAAATATACAATGGCTGTTAACTTATCTCCTCGCCAATTTAGAGACGTAGGGCTGCTCAGTTTTATTCAAAACTCATTGAGTGAAGCAAACGTAAACCCCGAAAGTTTAGAGCTTGAAATAACTGAAGGTGTATTGATGAGTTGCCACACTAATGTTGTTGATATACTGACTGAAATTACTGCATTAGGCATTAACTTATCAATGGATGACTTTGGTACAGGTTATTCATCATTAAGTTATTTGAGAGAATACCCTTTTAATGTACTTAAAATAGATAGAAGTTTTATTGATGGTATTGTACTAAACAATGAAGACCGTAATCTCGTAAAGGCAATTATTGCCATGTCGCACAGCTTAGGACTGACAGTGGTAGCCGAAGGTGTAGAAACAAAAGAGCAGCATACATTATTGAACGAATTGGGTTGTGATTTTATGCAAGGCTTCTATTTTAGTAAACCAATACCAGCAAAACAGTTCCTTGATTTATCGATAAATTTTGATAAAAAGTAAAATGAAACACTCGATTGTAACAATTCATTGCACGGCTATTGACCTTATTGTCCCATCGCGAGTAACCTGTTATAGAAACAAATAAAAAGGATTCTATAATGCGTTTAAAACCTCTTGTAGCTACATTAGTAGCCACATTTTCTTTATCACTTTCAAGTAGTGCCATAGCCGACGAAGGCATGTGGCAACCACACCAACTTCCAGAGTTAGAATCAATTTTAAAAGCCAAAGGGCTTGAAATTGATGTTGAATCTATTTCTAAATTAACCGAATTCCCAATGAATGCGGTAATTAGCCTAGGTGGCTGTACAGCATCGTTTGTATCGCCTAAAGGTTTAGTTGTGTCAAACCATCACTGTGTTTATGGCTCAGTACAATATAACTCAACGCCTGAGAACAACATTTTAGAAAATGGCTTTTTAGCTAAAAGTCCTGCTGAGGATTTACCAGCAGCACCGGGTTCACGCGTATACGTAACAAAAACGGTTACCAACGTAACAGATGAAGTAATTAAAGGTACTAACGAGCTAACAGCAAAAGCACGCTACGATGCACTCGAAAAAAACGAAAAAGCACTAGTAGCCCAGTGTGAAGCCGACGAAAGCTATCGTTGTAACGTGTATTCGTTTCATGGTGGTTTAGAGTTTTACCTAATTAAGTCACTTGAAATTAAAGACGTACGCTTAACTTATGCACCGGCAATGGGCGTAGGTAAATACGGCGGCGATATAGATAACTGGATGTGGCCGCGCCACACAGGCGACTTTGGTTTTTACCGTGCTTATGTAGGTAAAGATGGAAAACCTGCAGAGTACAGCAAAGACAACGTACCTTACGTACCAGACTCTTACCTAAAAGTAAGTGCCAAAGGCGTGCAAGAAGGCGACTTTGTAATGGTTACAGGCTACCCAGGGCGTACTAACCGCTACCGTATAGCAACAGAGGTAGATAACGTATTTAACGACAGTTACCCTAAAGCACGCGTTCATAACTCAAAATACGTGTCGCTTATTGAAGAAAACTCAGAAGACGGCAGCAAAGCGCGTATAGCTTACGAAAGTACTATTGCAGGTTACAACAACTATATTAAAAACTATGGTTCGATGATCGAAAGCTTTAAAAAAGGCACTATGCTTGAGCGCAAAAAACAGTTTGAGCAAGATCTAACACAATGGATCAATAGTGATGCTGAGCGTAAAGAGCAATACGGAAGCGTATTAGGTGAGCTATCTGAGCTAATTGCGCAATCACAAGAGCACAGTGAACGCGACCGTATGTTAGGTTATGTACATCGCTCACAAATGATCAGCACAGCACGACGTTTATACCGCTTAGCTTACGAAAAACAAAAGCCAAATAGCGAACGTGAATCTGGTTATCAAGAACGTGACTTACCTCGCATTAAAGCAGGGCTTGAGCGCATGACGCGCCGTTATGATAGCAAAGTAGACAAAGCTATTTTACTGCACTTTTTAGAACTGTATGCAGCACTTCCAAAAGAAGATCGTTTTAGCGACGTTGATAACGTATTTAAAGTACAAAATGGGTTTGATAAAGCAACCCAAAGCGCGTTACTTGATAGCATGTATGAGCAGTCAAGACTCGATAATGCCACTGTTCGCAATTCATTATTTGAGCAATCGTTTAGCCAGCTAAATCAAAGCCAAGACCCATTTGTGCAGTACGCTAAAGCAATCTTTAAAGTAATGAAAACTGAGGAAGATAAATCAAAAGCACTTGCAGGTAAATTACAAGCCGCTCGCCCAGAGCTAATGAGCGCAATCATTGCGTTTAACAAAGCTAAAAACAAACCTGTATACGCCGATGCCAACAGCACATTACGAGTAACCTATGGCACCGTAGGCGGCTACTCACCTCAAGATGGCTTGGTAGCAACACCTTTTACCTCGCTTGAAGGGTTACTAGCTAAAAACACCGATGTTGACCCATTTAATGCGCCTAAAAAGCTACAAGAGCAAATTAAAGCCAAGCTTTACGGTGATTACACGGGTGGCATGAATACAGTACCCGTTAACTTTTTATCAAATGTAGACACTACCGGTGGTAACTCAGGTTCGCCAACACTTAACGGCAAAGCAGAGCTTGTAGGTTTACTGTTCGACGGTGTTTACGAAAGTATTATTGGTGATTGGGATTATAACCCAGAGCTTAATCGCTCTATCCACGTTGATTCACGCTACATGCTGTGGGTAATGGATAAAGTAGATAATGCACAAAACTTGTTAGACGAAATGACAATCGTAAAATAAGAGAAGGGCGCTTACCGTAAAGGAAGCGCCTTTTTTGTTGATGTTGGATTCGCTTATTTATGACTGCTAAGTGTCATGAGCGGACTGTCGTAACCTTAGACACTTGTATGGTAAATTTTTTAAAAGGGTAAAATAGCATCAGTTACTTTGTCTGATATTTCCAAATCTGCCTCTAAATTTAAAACTTCGTCTTTAAATGAACTATTATCAAACCTTTTGGAGAGATACTTGGTCACTTCTATTTGTATTTTATTTTCTTTAAAAAACTTATCAATAACTATTACATAGTCGCCATCCAAGTCTTGAGAGTCGACATAATCTGATTCATCACAATAAGATAGAAACTCAGCGAGCATCATCGCTTTACTTTGTAAGTATGAGTTTATAGCATTTTTTGCAAACTCTGAGTATTGAACGTATAAAACAGAAGACAATGTATCTCCCCAATAAAAGTTCTTTAGCCTACCGGCTTCATCTATTCGCACTTTTGAATCACTACCTACTAGTTTTAATAAAGAAGGATAATTTATATTAATTCTTGAATTATCATCTAAACAAAGTGCATTTTTCTTATACGGGATAAGAAAATATTTTCTGTAATTTCTTTCATCGATAGTTTCAAGAAACGATAGGGTATTTTGCCATTTTCTAAACTCATTAAAATCATTGATGACTAGTTTATAAAAACCTATTTTACGATCCTCACTAAGCATTGAAATAAATACGGAAGCAAAATACTCCTGAATACTTTTATGAGTGAAAGAGAATTCATCAAAACCATCTCGAATGATTAGTGCAGTAATACTTGTTATATCGTCAATTAAACGATCTTCCAAATTTTCTGGGAGTCCATCCAATTTTGCCGAATTATGTAAATAATCTTGAAATAAATAGCTAGGAAATCGAGTGTTATTATCATTCAAAGATAAGAAACTTAAGGAGTTAAATAATCGTTGCATTTGATAATCGGTTAAGCCAGCCTTTCTTTCTCTCTCAAAGCCCATTTTCATTCTATCGTGCCTATAAAGCATCGTTGGGAAAATTAAGCTGTAAAATTCAGAAAGGCTGTCTGGTTTGAACTGTCTCGCATTATAAGTAATAGTAAATAAGGTAAGTAATAAAGCTGTAGTAGTAACTTCAGAGATAAAGTCACTGTTTGAAAGGATTGTATTAATACTTTCTGCTTCCTTATCTGATTCATATAAATGGTTTACAAATTTCTTTTGTGTATCAAGTGACATAGGGCTTATTTTTCGTTTAGAAAAATAAAAAGAAGAGCCCATACCAGAATCTGGTCTTGAAGACACCACAATCCGTAAATCAGGATAAGTTCTTACTATTGTTTCTAACTCTCTTGCGATTCGGGTTCTTTCGTTATTTGGTACCTCATCAAAACCATCTAAGAATAAGACTATTTTTTTTGACTTCGCCAAAAAATCAAATAGAGAATTATCAAGTTTAACCCCTAGATCTTCGATTGCTTCCATTAACTCTTCTTTGAGCTTTTTCTTATATCCCAAATTTCTAAATTCGATAAAAATAGGTATAAAATTACTTCCAGCTCCTTCTTTGATGCAAAGTTTTCTAAGGTATAAAGATTTCCCTTGACCAGGACCTCCTTCGACTAGGACTTGTTTAGTACCAAATTGACTAAATGATTCAATTTTTTCACCGTCAAAAAGTACAGCGTCATCAAAAAATATATTATTTAAATTTACAATTGAATCGGGATTTAATATGGTTTTCACTTGTCCTATTCGTTCAACATTATCTTTAAAGGACTTAAGCTTACCGATAGCGAATGCTTCAGATATTTTTTCTTGAACTTTTCCTTTGGCAGACTTTAATAAGTCATCGACAATACCATCGAGACCACCAGTTGCTTTTTTTATTATATCGTCAATCATAACGGCTCCATGTAGGTTGAGGATTTCTCTATTTGCCTAGCAGCTTATTGAACACCATTGTGGTTTTTTATAACACACCAAAATGGCGTATATTACATATCCTGATAATTTCACCAATAATTACATTTGTAAACAGGTAATTAAAACAGCTAGGAATTAAGCATGTTATTTTACCCCAAAACGGCGTTTAATAATGTTATCGGACAAAATTAGGCTCCTACTCAAAGAAGTAGGAATAAATTTAACTTTTCCAGTGTCCGGTTATCGCTCTTAGCTGAACTTAGAAAGAATGCTAGAAGCTTATGGCGTCTGCTCTCTTGTATGAATAACGTTACGCCAATAGTTTCAAGTTATAACTAAGAGAACCAACTACCTTTCTTACTTAATACAGAGTAAGTTATGAGAATAGAGACGACAGCTAAACCTAGCCCTACAAATATGTTATGAAATGATATGTATGTAGCGCAAATTAATGTCACTCCACAACTCATTTTTATGGCAATATTTTTGTTTGATTTTAACTCGAACATTTTTGACATACTAATAACTCCTTTTATTACACTGCAGGTTTATTGAAGGATATTTTTCTTTTTTACGCTGGAATATCCTTATTTTATGGGCTTCTATTAATAGCAAATTGTGTAAATTATTACCAATAATAAATATTATGCTAGGGTGGGTTGTCATATTGTTAGTAAAGGGTGGCTAGTTGTTAAATATCATTTGAATGCCCATTAATCGGCACCTTTAACTTAAATCAAGCAGCCTCAAAACCACCTAAACATCCTTTAATATATTTCATGTGCATTTTATAACCAAGAAGTGCTAGGTTAGTGGTAAATTAATTGAAGGAAATAATTATGAAATTAGAGTCATTAGCACTGCACCACGGTTACGAATCTGAGCCTACGACCAAATCGGCAGCCGTGCCTATTTATCACACTTCTTCTTATACATTTGACAATACGCAGCATGGCGCTGATTTATTCGATTTAAAAGTACCTGGAAATATTTACACCCGCATAATGAACCCAACCAATGCCGTACTTGAACAACGTATTGCTGCGATGGAAGGGGGCATTGGTGCGCTGGCTGTTGCCTCTGGGATGGCTGCTATTACGTATGCTATCCAATGTTTGTGTGAAGTAGGCACTAATATTGTGAGTACCAGCCAAGTATATGGTGGCACGTATAACTTATTTGCACATACCTTACCTAGGCAAGGTATTGAAGCGCGCATGATTAAAGCCGATGACTTTACCGCGTTCGAGAATGCAATTGACGACAACACCCGCGCTGTTTTTTGTGAATCTATTGGTAATCCGGCAGGCAATATTGTTGATATTGAACGCTTAGCACGTATTGCACACAGTAAAGGTGTGCCGCTTATTGTTGATAATACAGTAGCTACGCCGTATTTATGCCGCCCATTTGAGCTGGGCGCCGATATAGTGGTTCACTCACTTACTAAGTATATAAACGGGCATGGTACTGCCATTGGCGGCATGATTGTCGACTCTGGTAAGTTTGATTGGAAAGCCAACCCCACGCGCTTTGCAATGATGAACGAGCCCGATCCGTCGTATCACAATGTGGTGTATACCGAAGCCTTTGCTGAAGCTGCATTTATTGGACGTTGTAGAGTAGTGCCACTGAGAAATACCGGTGCAGCGCTTGCGCCTAAAAACGCATCTGACATTTTAATCGGCCTTGAAACATTAGGTTTAAGAATGGATCGCCACTGCGAAAATGCACAGCAGTTGGCTGAGTATTTAGAAAATCATCCAAAAGTGCTTTGGGTTAATTACGCAGGGTTAAAATCAAGTCCGTATAACGAAATGAGTCAAAAAATTACCAGTGGTAAAGCATCCGGTATTTTAAGCTTTGGTATTGCTGGTGGGCTAGAGGCTGGCACTCGTTTTATTGATGCACTAAACATGATTTTACGCTTAGTTAATATTGGCGATGCTAAGTCACTTGCGTGTCATCCTGCGTCAACCACACACCGCCAATTAAATGATGACGAATTAGCAAATGCAGGCGTAAGCCGCGATTTAATTCGTTTGTCAGTCGGTATTGAAAACATTGTAGATATAATGGCAGATGTAAGCCAAGCGCTCGATAAAGCTTAAAATTACATTAATTAGAAATGCTTGTTCAACTTTACTGTAAATACAGTATCGTTTGCTAAAAAGGTTTAGGTTTTCTAAACCTTTTTAGACATTCATTTAGCAACAGTGTAAATACAGGCGGTAGGCTAAATATTTATTACTTTAACCCAAATAAAAAGGGCTAAAAGTAGTGATTTTTCACAATAGTTGGTATGTTACAAGTAACATTTTATTTAATTGTGTGTGATGAAAAAAAACAAACGTTCTTCTCTTCAAGATATTGCCGATGCGGTTGGTGTAACCAAAATGACGGTGAGTCGTTATTTACGTAATCCCGAAAAAGTATCAGGGTCTACTCGCACTAAAATTAGCGCAGCTATTGATACGCTAGGCTACATTGCAAATAAAGCCCCTGATTTACTGTCTAATTCTAAAAGCTACTCTATTGGTGTACTAGTCCCATCGTTAACGAATCACGTGTTTGCTCAGGTGATAAGAGGCATTGAAGATGTGACAGGGCCTGCAGGATACCAAACAATGTTGGCCCATTATGGTTACAACCCTGAAATTGAAGAAAAACGGGTTGAGTATTTATTGTCGTACCACGTTGATGGTTTAATTTTATCAGAAACCACACACACAGACAGAACGTTAAAAATGATTGAAATGTCAGGCGTACCTGTGATTGAAATAATGGATACTCATCACTGTGCTATGCAACAAGCGGTTGGTTTTGATAACGTTAAAGCAGCTTTTGATATGACGACAGCGCTTTTAAATAAAGGCTATCGTAATATTGTTTATATAGGTGCAAGGCTTGATGTGCGAACACGGCTAAAATTTCAAGGTTATTCAGATGCTATGTTAGCTAAAGGCTTTACGCCTAATAGTGTGATGACTGATCAAGCTTCATCTTACAGTTTAGGCGCTGAACTTTTACAAAAAGCGCGTACTGACTACCCAAATACTGAATGTCTGTTTTGTACTAATGATGATTTAGCAATTGGGGCTATTTTTGAGTGCCAGCGAAACAATATTTTAGTGCCTAGCCAAATGGGGGTTGTGGGTTTTCATGGTCATGATATTGGCCAAGCAATGGTGCCTCAATTAGCAAGTGTGATCACCCCTCGTTATCAGATAGGTAATGTTGCGGGAAGAGAATTGCTGAGCCGAATTAATTCCGATTTGGATGCTAGCATTAATTATGAGCAAGTAATTGATACTGGTTATATAGTTCATCTAGGTGAAAGTGTTTAAATACTCTAATTACATGAGCTTAATTACCTGAGCCTAAATAACAAAAGGCTCAGGTGATTTTTATGTGTACGTTGATAACTCTACAACTGTAAATTTACAAAAACAGAGATATAACCATAGCGACAAGTGCGCCAACAGACCCAATAATGGTTTCCATTACTGTCCACGTTTTAAGAGTTTGCATTTCGCTCAAACCGAGATAGCGACTCGCTAACCAAAATCCTGAGTCGTTTACATGGGAGAGCACAATAGAGCCCCCACCAATAGCGATGGTGACAGCAGCAAGCTGCGCTCCATCAAGGCCTAAAGGCTGAAGCATTGGAATAATTAAGCCACACGCTGTAAGCATAGCTACTGTCGCTGAGCCTTGAATAACCCGCACAGCGGCTGATAATACAAAAGCGAGTATTACAATCGGTAAGCCTGAGCCTGCTAAGTAATTACCCAGTGCCGTACCTACCCCTGAATCAACTAATACTTGTTTAAATACCCCACCGGCACCAGTGACAAGAATAATAATTCCTGCAGGTTGTAAGGCACTACCACAAATTTCCATGATTCTAGCATTAGGGACACCGCGCCTTGCGCCGAGCAAATAAAATGCCATTAGGCAGGCAACTAAAATTGCTGTAAATGGATGACCTATAAAGGCTAACCAATTATATAAATCAGAGTCTTTTTCAACAAAGCGGCTACCAATAGTATTCAAACTAATCATAATTAATGGCAAAGCAATCAAACCTAATGCTAATCCAAAACTAGGTGTGCCTTTACCAACTCTTTGGTTATCGTCGATTTGTTCGTGCTGTGGGAGTTCTACATGAATAGATTTAGAAATAATAGAGCCCCAAATTGGACCTCCTATAATCATTGCCGGTATGGCAGCAATAAGGCCAAATAAAATCATATAACCATAGTCAGCGCCTAATTGAGAGGCAACCAAAATCGGCCCTGGCGCAGGAATAAGAAACGCCTGACAAGACGCTATCCCAGCAAGTAGCCCAATACCAATTTTAACAACGCTGCCACCGCCTTTTCTTACTACAGCAAAAACAATACCGATTAAAAGTACCACGGCCACATCAAAAAACAGGGGGAGGGCACAAATAAAGCCCGTAAAGGTAAGCGCCCAATTAGCGTTTTTTTCTCCAAAACGGTGTAAAAGTGTGTGGGCAATACGATCCAGCGCGCCGGTTTCTTCCATTACTTTGCCAAACATGGCGCCTAAAGCGACCACCACCGCTACAAAGCCTAGTGTTCCGGCCATTCCTTTTTGAATTGTAGCGGCAATTATTTCAGGGCTCATTCCTGAGAATAATCCTGCAATCATAGAAACAAGGATCAAAGAGACGACAGCATGTAGTCGTACTTTCATTACTAAAAAAAGCAATAAAAATATGGAGCCTGCCGCTGTTAGTATTAATGATAGATCTGACATTTTTCCCTACTTATATTCAGTGTGAATTATGATGTTTAGTGTGTGTTTAACTTCACTTTCGCATTTGTTACGGGTAACATGTTACCCGTAACTCAATATAATATATACATTGAAAATAATTAATTATTAAATTAAGGCGAGGGTAAATACATGAGTAACACAAATGTAGGTCGTGTTTATATTGTAATGGGGGTTTCAAGCACAGGAAAGTCAAGTGTGGGTGATGCATTAGCAAAGCGCATTGGCGCTAAATTTATCGACGGAGACGACTTACATCCCAAGGCTAATATATTAAAAATGTCATCTGGGCAGCCTTTAAATGATGCTGATCGTGTGCCTTGGCTAGAAAGAATACGTGATGCTGCATTTAGCATTGAAAAGAAAAATGAAGTCGCGGTAATAGTTTGCTCAGCATTAAAAAAGAAATACCGAGAACAAATATGTGACGGAAATATAGGCATTACCTTTTTACATCTTTATGGTGATTTTGAACTGGTTAAAAGCCGTATGCAGGACAGAAAAGGGCATTTTATGCCTGTTGATTTACTCAAAAGCCAATTTGAAGCGTTAGAAGTACCAAAAGAAGACGAGCCCAATGTTATAAATATAGATATTAATAACTCATTTGAGCAAGTAGTCAAAAGTTGTATTAGCGCAACTAAAATGAATAAGCACAACAAGTAAAAAGTTTTTAGTTAATCAGTTAACTGTTACTTTTAACATTTAGGGGCTTTATTTGTTATGGGTTAGCATCTGCTCGTGGTGTTTCTAAAATCGCTTTTTTTTCATCTTCAGATAATATTATCCAATCAAAAATTTCTTCGTTGGTACGGCCGCAACCGGTGCAGTAACCGCTGCGCCTTTCGCATATTCCTAAGCAATCGGTTTTAAATTTAGATGGTTTTTTGTTTTGATTTAATTGGCGCATAATTAAAGCCCTAACGGTGGTGCAATTTCAAAGCGAGTATTGAACCCATTACCTTCTTGATTGGTAGAGAGTGTAATGACAGGGGTTTTAGTATCAAGTACAAAGGTGCTGTAAATTGAACTTGCTGTTTCTTTTTGGCTTTCAAACCAACCTGTTGTGGTTAAGCATTGGCGTAATTGCTTAGCCAGTTTTTGATGAGACTTTACGGTTTGCGTTTGTGTATTAACGGGTGTTTGGCATTGGTAGCTTGCTTGCTCTGACTTATTTAAAGTAATCGTACAGCTTGCTCCAATAATATGAGTATTAGTACGCCATTGATTAGTAAACTGGTTATTTACTTTATCTGTTTTGATTGAATTAAAACCAGATTCATAACCATTTATTAGGTTATTTATGGTGCTGCATTCATCGGGTGTTACTGTGGTTTTTACAGACTGATTCGTTGTAGTAGTGGCTGCTGTAGTTGTAGTCTGATTAGTTTTGCTGGTACAGCCCGCTAAAATAAACGCGATAATAAGAGGAATAATATAGTTTTTCATAGTTCACAGTAACCGATTAATTGAGCCTCGCACTATACCATACATAATTTACTCAATTAAAAGCGAAAAACAAAAAGGCCCATAAAATATGAGCCTTTTGTAATTTTCTGTAACAGGTGCTATTTATGGCGACCTTGCAAGCATTTAACTACATCTTCAAGGGCTAAGCCTTGGCGTTGTAGCAATACGGTAAGGTGATAAATTAAATCAGCAGACTCGTTAGTTAGCTCATCGTTATCGTGTTTCATAGCGGCAAGGGCAACTTCTACGCCTTCTTCACCTACCTTTTGACAACTACGGCTTAAGTCTTTTGCAAATAATGAGGCAGTGTAGCTTTTTTTAGGGTCGTCGTTTTTACGCGCTACAATCACATCTTCTAACTGTGCTAAAAAGCTTAAACTTGGTTTTGCTTCATCGCCAAAACAGCTTTGTGTGCCTAAGTGGCACGTTGGGCCTTCTGGGTTGGCAAGTACTAAAATTGAATCGTAGTCACAATCGGTATGCACAGATACTACGTTTAAGTAGTTTTCTGATGACTCGCCTTTAGTCCATAAACGCGATTTTGAACGCGAGTAAAACGTTACCTTATTGGTATCAAGCGTAACGTTTAGTGCTTCGCTGTTCATAAAGCCTTGCATTAAAATAACACCCGAGCGGGCATCTTGAATAATAGCAGGGATCATTTCACTTTTAGCGAAATCGACTTGATCTTGGTTTTGTTGTGTTACTTGCATAATCTTGCTGCCACTTGGTTATCTGTTAAAAATTGTTTTAGTTCGCCAATGTTAATCACATTTTTATGAAAAACGCTGGCGGCTAATGCACCATCTACTTTGCTTTGTTTAAATACATCAACAAAATCTTGCATAGAGCCCGCACCGCCTGAGGCGATTAAAGGAATGTGACATAGCTCGCGAATTTTACTGAGTTGCTCGTTGTCGTAACCGTTACGAACGCCATCTTGGTTCATACAGTTTAATACGATTTCGCCTGCGCCTAAGTCTTGTACGCGTTTAACCCATTCTTGTGTTTTATGACGCGTACGGCTTGATGCATTAGGATCGCCGGTTAATTGATACACTAAATACTCGCCGGTAATTTCATCAAAAAAGCTGTCTATGCCGACTACAACACATTGCTTACCAAACTCATCGTGTAATTCTTTAATAAGTTCAGGGCGCGCAATAGCAGGGCTGTTAATGCTTATTTTGTCAGCACCGCGCTCAAGTACACGCGCTGCATCAGCGACAGATTTAATACCGCCCGCTACACAAAATGGAATATCAATATTGCGTGCAATACTCTCTACCCAGTTTACATCAAGTAGGCGTTTTTCAACGCTTGCACTGATCTCGTAAAAAACCAGTTCATCTGCGCCGGCTTCGCTGTAGGCTTTAGCCATTGTCAAAATGTCGCCAACAACTTCATGACCTTTAAACTTAACGCCTTTAACTACTTGGCCGTCTTTAACGTCTAAACACGGGATTATGCGTTTTGATAACATGCCAGTGCCTCCTCAACGCTAAATGCGCCATCAAGCAATGATTTACCTAAAATAACGCCGCCCACACCGAGCTCTTTAAGCTTTTTAATGTCATCTAGTGAGCTTACGCCCCCTGAGGCTTGCACTTTAATTGTGCTGTTGTGGCGAGTTAAATCTTCATATAATTCAAACGATGGACCCGTCATGGTGCCATCTTTACTGATGTCCGTACATAAAAAGTCGATAACACCTAAGCCCACGTAAAAATCTACCAGCTCAAGTAAACCAAATTCAGATTCACTTAACCAACCGTGCGTAGCAGGTGCCCAGCCCGTGGCTGTTTTATTTACATCAAGGGCAATTACAAAGTGCTCTGCGCCAAATTGTTCAATCCAGGCTTTTACTTGTTCGCGTTTTTCTACTGCCATTGAACCAATAACAACTTGGTTTGCACCGGCTTTTAGCCAATCACTTACATCTTGCTCTGAGCGAATACCGCCGCCCACTTGGTACGGTACGTTAAGTGCTTTGGTTGCAGCTTGAATATGTTTCCACTGCTTTTTATTTGGATCGCGTGCACCTTCTAAATCAACAAGGTGTAGTTTACCTGCGCCACTGTCGGCGTATTCTTTTAAACGCGCGCCAAGTTCGAAAGGGTAAAATTGTGCTGTGTCGTATTTACCTTGGTACAAGCGCACAATTTGATTTTGTAATACGTCTAATGCTGGAATAATCACAAATAATCTCTTTTTTGTTAGTTAATAGGCAGCTTATAACTGCCAATCAACAAAATTTTGTAATAAACGTGCGCCAACTTTTGCGCTGCGCTCTGGGTGAAATTGCATGCCCGCGTAATTGTCTTTTGCAACAATGGCTGAAAAGGTTTGACCATATTCGCCGCTCACGAGTGTGGCGTCGTTTACGGTGTGCGCAAAGCTGTGAACAAAATACACTTGCTCATCGAGCGTTAGCCCTTTAGTTAACGCATGCTCTTTGTTAACGCTTAAGTTATTCCAACCCATATGCGGCGACGTTAAATTGCCTACATCAAGCGCTTTTACTTGCCCTGGTATTTTACCTAGGCACTGTACGTTACCTTCTTCGGTGCTTTCGCACAGTAACTGCATACCTAAACAAATCCCCATAAGCGGGCGCTGGTATTCATTTATTGCTTGTTGCCAGCCGTTATCTACTAGGCGTTTCATAGCAACCGACGCATGGCCTACACCTGGCAATATAGCGCGCTCAAAACCCGCTAATTGCTCTGGTGATGTAATTACTGTTGGCGTTTGCCCTAGGCGTTCAAACGCAAAACGTACTGAATTTATATTGGCACAACCGGTATTAATTATGGCAATCATAAACATCCCTTAGAGCTGGCTGTTTGTTGGGTCGTGTCTTGTGCTACTGCCATGCGAAGCGCGCGTGAAAACGCTTTAAATAAACCTTCTACTTGGTGATGACAGTTACCGTCGCTTACCGATAAAATAAGGCTAATAGCGGCGTTATCACTTAAGCTTTTGAAAAAGTGCTCAACCATTTGTACGTCTAAATCACCTGCTTTTTCGCGGCTAAAGTTAGCGTTTAATACAAATGATGCACGACCTGATAAATCAATTTGTGCTTCGGCTTTACACTCATCCATAGGAAGAGCAAAACCATAGCGCGCAATTTGCGATTTAGTACCGAGGGCTTGTTTAAGTGCAACACCAAGAGCAATACCAATGTCTTCAACCAGGTGGTGCTCGTCTATGTGTAAATCGCCTTTGGCTTTAATGTTTAAACCAATGTTTGCGTGCGTACGAATTTGATCAAGCATGTGATCAAAAAAGCCAAGCCCGGTGTCTATGCTGCCATTTTTAGTTTGATCTAGGTTTATTGCCACATCAATTTGGGTTTCTTTGGTATTGCGTGTAACACGACCTTCGCGGTTTGCAGTGGTCAATTTAGTCACTATCGCACTCCAATCACCGTCGTATAAAATACCTTCACAACATAAGTTTTGAGCAAGGCCAATATCGGTCTGGCGATCGCCAATAACAAAAGAGCGTGCTAAATCTACTTTGCCTGAGCGCATAAGCTCGGTAAGTAAGCCTGTTTTAGGTTTACGGCAATCGCAGTTTTGCTCGTTAAAGTGAGGGCAAATTAATACTTCGTCAAAGCTAATGCCTTGGCTTTGCATTATGTCCATCATTTTGTCTTGTGCAATATCAAAGTCAGCAGTCGGGAAGCTATCTGTGCCTAAACCATCTTGGTTAGATACCATAACTAAACGGTAACCTGCAGCTTGTAATTGTAATAATGCAGGGATAACGCCAGGTAAAAATGCTAGCTTTTCAAGGCTATCTACCTGTTTGTCGGTAATTGGCTCTTCAATGATAGTGCCGTCGCGGTCGATAAATAAATAGGGGTTGCTCATGATACTTCGTTTCCTGCTAAAGATGCTGTGGTAGCTAGCGTTTGTAGACCATCTAACCAAATTTTTACTTGTTCAAGTTCTTGTTCACTGCCAATTGAAATTCGTAGCCAGTCGTCTTCACCGTATAGCGTAAAAGCGCGCATAACCAAACCTTGCTCAAGTGCAATTTTAAAATAGTTTTTATCGGCTAATTTTAAAGTAACAAAGTTACCTTCACCAGTGAGAATTTTTAATGCAGCAGGGGATGCGTTTAGCCAATCCACTAATTTAACTTTTAAGCTATTTAAAATAGTAACTTGGCGGCGCATTGATGTAATTGCATCGGGTGCAATTGCTTGGGCTGCAATGCTTGCTACTACGCCCGATACCGGATACGGCGCAATGACTTTACGAATTGGCGCAAGAGTTGCTGCTTGTGCAAGGGTAAAGCCTGTTCTAAGGCCTGCCAGCGCAAAGGCTTTAGAAAGCGTACGCAAAACCACTACATTACTAAATTCATTAATAAGCTTAGTCGCGCTTTGCTCAGGGCAAAACTCTATATAGGCTTCATCAACAATAACTAATGCTTTACCTGCAAGTGCTGTTGCAATCGCTTTTACTTTATCTAGTGGCGTTAAGCTACCCGTTGGGTTATTTGGGTTACAAATAAATACCAGTTTTGAGTTGCCAGCAGCTGCGACTATTTCGTCAGCACTGCCATTTAGTAATAACTCTTGGGTAAGCGCATTAATGCCAACGTTGTGTGTATCAGCCGTTACTTTGTACATACCGTAGGTTGGTAAAAATAGCGCAATACTATCTTCAGCTGGTTCACAATATGTGCGCACTAAAAGCTCAATGCCTTCATCTGCACCGCGCGTCATTAATACATTTTCGCTTTCAAGCTCTGTATAAGCTGCATACCTGTCAATAACCAGTTGCGGTTGAGGATCGGGGTAGCGATTTAAATCTTCAACACTCAGTTCAAGATTTTTAGCATACGGGCTTTCGTTAGCATTGAGCCACGTAGTACCGGTTAACTTTTCACTTTTTGCAGAGCTGTATGCAGCGAGGGCTGCAATATTTTTAGGTAATAAGCTAGACGCTTGTGCGCTCTCATTGCTCATTTTTAATTGCCTCTAAACGAATTGAAACCGCATTAGCGTGGGCATCAAGGCCTTCTGCATCTGCAAGTGGTAAAATAGCTTTTGAAAGCTGCGTTAAACCACTTTTAGTAATTGTTTGCACTGTGTATGTACGAAAAAAATCAAGTAAGTTTAAGCTCGAGTATGTTGCACTGTAACCATACGTTGGTAACACGTGGTTAGTACCTGATGCGTAATCGCCCGCTGATTCTGGCGTGTAGTCACCTACAAATACTGAGCCTGCGTTTTTAACTTTATCTAGGTATGGAGTTGCATCGCCTAGTTGTAAAATTAAGTGCTCTGGTCCGTATTGCGCCGATACATCAAATGCTTGCTCAATTGAATCAACCAAAATAAGCGATGAATTAGCGAGCGCTTGCTCGGCTGTTTCTTTGCGACTCAAATTAGCTAACTGGCGTGTAAGTGCCTGCTGAGTTTGCTCTATAATATTCTCACTGTTACATAATAAAATAACTTGCGAGTCTGCACCGTGCTCTGCTTGTGAGAGTAAATCGGCGGCTATAAATTCTGGGTTCGCACGTTCATCTGCAATAACTAATACTTCAGACGGACCTGCTGGCATATCAATTGCCATACCTGGAATAGTTTGCGCAACGAGCTGTTTAGCCATTGTTACAAAGCTATTACCTGGACCAAATATTTTGTTCACTTTAGGAACCGATTCGGTGCCATAAGCCATTGCTGCAATTGCGCCTGCGCCACCACTTTCTATCAAAGTAGTAATGCCACATAACTTAGCTGCATATAAAATAGCAGGGTTAATCGCTTTATCACCTTTTACCGGTGTAGCAAGTACAACGGTTTTTGCGCCACTTAACTGCGCTAATACACCCTGCATAATAACCGACGATGGCAGTGGAGCACTGCCACCGGGTACATAAATACCGACTGCTTCGATGGCTTGATATTTCAGTTCACATACAACGCCTGGTTGGGTCGATAATTTAATATCTTTTGGCAATTGTGCTTTGTGAAAACGTTTAACGTTTGCATAAGCGGTATCAATTGCGTATTTAAGCTCTGCACTTAGTGCTTGCTCTGATGCGTTAATTTCATCAAGCGGAACACATAAGCGAGGGTTAGATCTATTATCAAACCCTTTAGCCATGCTAAGTAAGGCTTCATCGCCTTGCTCTTTTACGTTAGCTAAAATAGTTTTGCATATAGCTTCAACCTTGGCACTGGCAGAAACTGCAGGGCGCATTAGCGCCGCTGCTTGTACTTGTGAAGATTCCTCATTCCAACGAAGCATGGCACTTACTCCATCATTTTTTCAATTGGCATAACTAAAATAGAGTTAGCGCCTAAGGCTTTTAACTGCTCCATTGTTTCCCAAAATAATGTTTCGCTGCTTACCATGTGAAGTGCTACGTATTCATCGTTACCAGCAAGGGCAAGTAGAGTAGGTTGACCAGAACCTGGTAAAATTTCACAAATTTCATCAAGTTTGTTTTTTGGTGCGTGTAGCATGATGTATTTGCTTTCTTTAGCTTGTCTAACACCACGTAGGCGCGGCATAAGCTTATTGATTAGTGCTAGTTTGTCAGCATCTTGAAGATCTTTATTTTGAATTAAACAGGCGTTTGATTCTAAAATTGTTTCGCCTTGAATTAAGCCGTTAGCTTCAAGTGTTGCGCCAGTAGATACTAAATCACAAATTGCATCAGATAAACCCGCACGCGGTGCTACTTCAACAGAACCCGTAAGCATTACTGTACTTGCGTTAATGCCTTCGCGCTTTAACCACTGAGTTAAAATTTCTGGGTAGGTAGTCGCAATACGTTTGCCTTCAAACCAGCTCTTATCGCGAGCGCCAAGCTCTTGTGGCCATGCAAGTGCAAGACGACAGTAACCAAAGTCTAGTTTTGAAAGTTTGGTTACTTCACTTGGAACACCTTGTCGTTCACGTTCTGCTTGAACTTCTACAAGTACGTTTTCGCCAACTATGCCTAAGTCACATACACCGTCCATTACTAAACCCGGAATATCGTCATCGCGCACACGTAGTACGTCAATTGGCATATTAGTTGAGTGTGCAATTAAGCGTTGTTCACGAAGGTTAAGTTTAACACCTAACTGTTTAAGCAGATCTTGACAATCTTTAGATAGGCGGCCGCCTTTTTGGATGGCGATACGTAGACGATTACTGTTGTTCATTATTCATTTTCCTTTAATTTAAAAACTAAAAACCCCGAGGGGAACCTCAGGGCGAAAATGAATCAATGTTATTTGAATCGCCAGAGGTTCCTTTTAGGAATAACCTCTCAGCGAAAGACCTGACAGGTTATTCCGGTGAATGGTGGTGATGATGTACTGTTGTCAGGTTTAAGCGCATTTTTTATCCTATGTAACTGCCCGTTGTTTTGTTAACGTGCAGTTGTTATCTGTTTAAATAAATTTCGCATTCATAAAAACATAAACAGCTATATTATGGCAAGTTTTTTTTAGCT
The DNA here is from genome assembly GCF_015864295.1 of Pseudoalteromonas sp. NZS127_1. Lineage (NCBI taxonomy): Bacteria > Pseudomonadati > Pseudomonadota > Gammaproteobacteria > Alteromonadales > Pseudoalteromonadaceae > Pseudoalteromonas > Pseudoalteromonas sp. NZS127_1. Next base: position 143,624 of record NZ_JADYXO010000007.1, read on the forward strand.
TAATTAAAGCATATGTTATAACTGTCGATACTATTAAGATAATAAGCGCAATTTTCGCGAATAATTGTTTGTTTATTATTCAAATTAAGCATTTTGACAATCAAACAGTTAAAATAAGGAAGTATGTATGGATATTATGATTCCTTATTTAGGAAGAATAACTAGGCTAGAAGTTGAGACAAAAAGTGCTTTTCATATTGCGGGTGTGCAAAGTGGCGCTGCGGCTGAAAAAGTTGAACTAGAGAATAAAAAAAGGCGTGAGTTACAAAAAAAGAAAAATCTCAATATGCTTGATGATCAAAATAATAAAAAAAAGTCTAACTTAGATGGGGACGAAAATCCCCATTTAGATACATGGGCATAGGTTACAGTTAATAGTTTAAAGTTATTTGTAGATTGCTAGAATTCAAAAAGGGAAGCCTATTTACTAGGCTTCCCTTTTTTGTTGAACTAATTACTTCTGGCTTTTACTTTTGAATATATAAAAGCTAAATATAGCGAATACACAAACTTGAGCCGCAATACCTTGCCATGTCGATTTTATACCAAGCCATGCAATATCAAAGCTCATTGGTAGTGACGCAATACCTATTATATCGGCCTCTTGTAGTGCAATAACGGCTTTGCCCATAAGCATAAATGAGAGTGCAAATAATAGGTAAGTGGTAATTGCAAAAAACTTAGCAACCGGTAATTTAATTGAGTATTTAATTAATACCCACGTAATAATAGCCAGTATTGCTACACCGATGGCAAAACCCGATGCAATAGATGAATATTGAGCCGGCGAGCTTTGTGTTAATAATGACTGGTAAAATAGTACGGTTTCGAATACTTCACGGTATACGGCAATAAAAGAAAGCCCTGCTAACCCCCATAATGTACCCGACTCAAGACGCTTATCTATATTGTCTTTTATGTATTTTTGCCATTGTTGCGCACTGGTTTTACTGTGCATCCATACGCCAACATACAGTAAAATAACAGCGGCAAATAATGCACCTGCACCTTCCATAACTTCGCGACTTGCACCACTTATTTCTATTAATGTTTGCGCAGCAGCCCATGTTAAGCCACCTGCAATAAGTGCGGTTATCCAGCCAACATGTACATATTTAAGCGCATCTTGACGTTTAGTTTTAATAAGTACGGTCATAAGGGCAATAATAACGAGGAGTGCTTCTAAGCCTTCGCGTAGCAATATAACTAAACTTGCTGAGAGGAGTGCACCATCAGTTAGTTTGGTTTCGTTTAGCATGCTATCTGCTTTCGCGAGTTGAGCTAGCGCCGCACTTACTTTATCGCCAACGATGGCAGTATCTTTCTCGTTTTTGAAGGTTTGACGCAGGTTCATCAGTTGTACTTCGATGTTTTTACGCAAAGCTTCGTCGTAAGCATTTAAGTTATTTTCAACAAGTTCAAAGCCATCTAAGTATGCGCTAATTGCTAAGTCACTCGCTTGAGAGTAATTACCTTTAGCATGCGCGGCTTGCGCTGCAAGTAACTGCGTTCGAGTAACCGTTATCGGATTTTTTTTACCGGTAAATAATTGCTCTGGATTACCACGTAACCATTTAACGTAGTGTGCTTGCGCTTCACTTTGACCTGCCGATAATTGTGCAGGGTTTAGGTTTACAATTTGCGAAGCGGTAACATTTTGATCTACATTTTGCGGTTTTTTAACGTCTTTAAATGCCAAGCTACCAACATAAAAAGCTAAAGACCAACGTTGTTGTTCGTTAAATTGAGTAAACGCAACCATTGGCGTGTCGTTAATACCGTTACTTACAGCGTCAAACAAACCCATTAATGAGCGGTTAGTTGCGCGTTCTTCATCGGTAAAGTTGGTAGGCTCTGGTGATAAGTTTTTTGCAAGCGGGCCGTCGCCTTGACCACTTGGGCCGTGACACATTGAACAGTTAGCAGCAAAAAGCGCTTTGGTTTGCTCAACAGGTAGTAGTGACGTAGGTAACGATAGCTGCGGCATAAAGACAAGAAGTGATTCACGAAGCGCAGAGCTTGCTGCGCGTACATCGGCAACGCTTGCTTTATTGGCAATCGCTGAATGCAAGGCTTTAGCTTGTACCTTTACTGTGTCGAACTCATTTGTTTGGCTTGATAGCTGTCCAGCTTGCTCAATAATAACGTGCGCAAATTCAGTCATTTCTTGATATTCGTCGGGGTCGAGTATTTCACCATTCCCAACAGCTGCTACGTAATCAACACCTACGTACTCTGCAAGCTGTGCAATTTGCTTTATTTTTATTTGTTGATCGGGTGAGGCAGAAACGCTAAAGCTTGCCGTCATCATGATCAAAAGTGCAAAAATGAAATTAAGCTGACGCTTGCTTACAGACACAAAGTTAATAAACATGTGAGAATTATTTATGGACATTGAAAAGCCCTGCAGAGGAAAAGCCAAAATTATAATTGTTTTCATTTGCATTTCAAGCAGATTAATTTAAACAAAGCAGATAAATAAAAAGGATAACAATTTATATAACTTTAAAGTGTTTTTGTAACACGAGAGTAACAGTAACCAAGTGATTTTTATAATAACTTGGTTACTGAATGTGTTGCGGACAAAGTATTTATTACTTGGCTTGCTCAGCTGACTTAATGCTGCTTTGAATAAGCGGCGAAATAGTTAAGCCTTGTACAATAATAGAAAATATAACCACAACGTAAGTAACAATAACGATTAAGTTATGTAGGTCTGAACCGCCTACAAAAACTTGCTCGCGTGGTATAGCTGCGGCCATTGCCAGTGCAAGGCCACCACGTAGTCCACCCCAGGTTAAAATTTTAACACTGTGTTTATCGTAAGTCCTAAAGCGTTTAAAAATTACAAATGGTGCGCCTACACTTATAAAGCGTGCAAGTAATACCGCAGGTACCATTAATAAGCCTAAACCTATTTCGCCAATAGTGATTGGCATAGTAACTATCAACATACCTATTATTAAAAACAGTAGGGCATTTAAAAAGCTGTCGGTTGCATGCCAAAAGTCTTTTACGTAGCGTGTGTCTTCAGGGCCTGTGCGCTCAGTTGCTTTAGTGCGGGTGATATTACCCATTAATATGCCGCTCGTTACCATAGCAAGTGCGCCAGATATTTCCCAAATATTTGCAGCAGCAAAACCTGCGGTAGGAATCGTTAAGGTAATTAATAAGCGAATGTTTACATCGCGGCTATTAATAATTAAAAAGTGGCCAACTAATGCAATGACTAAACCAAATGCAATACCCCCTATGGCATCAACAAAGAATAGCTCTGCTATGTCGCCAAATTGTGCATCGGTACCATAAAAAGCAACTGAGAATATAGTGGTAAATATAACTAAACCGATACCATCGTTAAATAGCGACTCACCTTCTACTTGAACTGAAATACCTTCTGGTGCTCTCATTTGTTTAATAATAGCAAGTACAGCAATAGGGTCGGTTGGACTAATAAGCGCGCCAAACAATAAACAATAAATAAAAGGAACATCAAAACCAAAAACGGGGAATAAATAAAAGCTTAAATAGCCCACTATAAATGTGGAAGCAATGGTTGAAAATAATACCAGAGCAGTAATTTCCCATCGCTGCTTACGTAGGGCAAGTAGGTTTATTTCGAGCGCACCCGCGTAGAGTAAAAACCCCAACATGCCTTTAAGTAATAACTCGTTAAAGTTAATACTGGAAACAATTTGGGTCATTGCTAATGCATTTTGATCGCCTAATAATTTAACTGCAATGATCAGCAATAAAGAAATAACCACAGAGCCCGTTGTAATGGCAATAGTAGTTTGCATTTTGAGGATGTACTGGTTTGCAAAGGCTATAAATATTGCAATTGCAGAGAGAAAGCAAATGAGGTACCAAGCATTCATTGATTAACCTTAACTATTTTTTAAACGACACACAAAAAGGAGGATTATAAACCCGCGTATGGTACTCCTGTAATATTTGAGAGTCACAGTATTTATACCTTTATATCGCTTTTAATAAGGATTATTTTTAGTAAGAGTTAATAACAAATTAGGCTTTGTAAATATTGTCATCAATAAATTAAATGTACGTTATAAATACAGAGTGTATTGTAAAATCGAATAATGAATCACTCCCTAAGCTCGAATAATAAAACGCACGTTAACCCATAAAATAAAAGTCGATTTTGTAATTACTTGCCCTAAATGCTTTGCTTACGTAAAATCCCGCTATTATTTATTTTAAAGTGATTGGTATTATCAAACAGCTGTTTAGTGCAACCGGGCCTTTGGCGTCATCGTTAGATGGATATACGCCTCGCCAACCACAAATTGATATGGCAGTAGCTGTTGCAGATGCATTAAAAAACAGTTCGCAATTAGTTGTTGAAGCAGGCACGGGTACTGGTAAAACATTTGCATATTTAGCCCCTGCACTTAAATCAAAAGGCCGAACGATAATATCGACTGGCTCTAAAGCCTTACAAGAGCAGTTATACCACCGCGATTTACCTCAATTAGTAAAAGCGCTTAGTGCTTCTAAAAAAACCGCCTTATTAAAAGGGCGTGCCAATTACTTATGCACCTACCGACTAAACCAGCATGTTGCGCATGTACCTACTGACGACTCCGACGTAATGCACCAACTAGCCATGGTGGCTAAGTTTGCCAGTGAAACGCAGTCAGGCGATTTAGCCGATTGTATTGGTATAGAAGATGATGCCAAAGTGCTGCCTTATGTAAACTCAACAGCCGATAATTGTTTAGGCAAAGAATGCCCAGACTTTCAAAGCTGCTATATACGTAAAGCACGTTTAACAGCAGCAGATGCTGATGTGGTTGTTATTAACCACCATTTGTTTTTTGCCGACATGGCCGTAAAAGAAAGTGGCTTTGCTGAACTTATGCCAAAAGCCGATGCGTATATATTTGATGAAGCCCATCAGTTAAGTGAAATTGCCAGTGATTATTTTGGTGAGAGTATTAGCACTAAAAAGCTGGTGGATTTAATTAATGATTTACGTGCTATTTATCGAGCCGAAATTCCCGATATGCTGCAGCTAGGTAAAAGCTTAAATAAGCTTGAAACAAGCGTTGCTGATTTACGATTACAGTTTGGTGTTGATGGCAGTAGAGGCGATTGGCGAGAAAAGCTAAGTGATAAACAAATATGTGCGGCGCTTCATCGCGTCATTAGTGATTTAGATTTTGTTTACCAAGTACTTAAACTTTGCCTAGATAGAAGCGATAAAATAGAGCACCCGTTTGAGCGTGCTCTTGCATTTAAAGGGCAGTTAGAACGCGTTTTTGATACTGCTCAAACCGGTTTTAGTTACTGGTATGAAACAACGCGCCGTTATTTAACAATAAATATAACGCCATTAAATGTTTCAGCTAAGTTTGCTCAAATGATGCAAGACACGGGCGCAGGCTTTGTATTTACATCAGCAACACTTTCGGTCGACAACAAACTAGAGCACTTTAATGCAAGCCTTGGTTTAAAACCAAAGCAAAGCATGATGGTAGATAGCCCGTTTGATTACCCTAATCAGGCGCTGCTGTGTTTACCGCGTTATTTACCTGAATCGCACGCGGATAATATGCCGCATGCGATTGTAAAACTAACGCTTGAGCTTATAAAATCAGCACAAGGGCGTTGTTTCGTCCTGTTTACAAGCTATAGAATGATGCACTTAGTTGCCGAAGGACTCACCACACAAATAGACTACCCAGTTTACATGCAAGGGCAAATGTCTAAGCGTATTATTTTAGAGAAATTTACGCGCCATGGAAATGCGGTATTACTCGGCACGGCTTCTTTTTGGGAAGGCGTTGATGTACGCGGCAGTACGTTAAGCTGTGTTATTATAGACAAATTGCCATTTGCAGCCCCTGACGATCCATTACTACAAGCTAAAATGCAAGATTGCCAAATGCAGGGTAAAGACCCTTTTTCACACATACAATTACCGCAGGCTGTTATTGCGCTAAAACAAGGTGTAGGGCGTTTAATTCGAGATAGTAAAGACAAAGGCGTACTTGTAATATGCGATAATCGCTTAGTTACACGCCAATATGGCCAAGTATTTTTAAAAAGCTTACCGCCGATGCGCCGCACGCGAAGCTTAGAAGATGCCAATACATTTTTAAAACAAATTAATTAGAGTAATAAAATGATCAAAAGTAATATTCTTGCCCTTGATGCTTCAACTGAAGCACTTTCAATTGTTTTACATTTTCAGGGCCAAACATTTCATCATTTTGAAGAATGTCCGCAGCAACATAGCCAAAAAATACTTCCACTTGTGGATGAGCTATTAACTAAAGCAAACTGTAAATTAAAAGACTTAGATGTCATTGGTTTTGGGCAAGGCCCGGGTAGTTTTACTGGTGTGCGTATTAGTGTAGCAATAGCACAAGGTTTAGCGTATTCAACTAATTTGCCGCTTGTAGGTGTGTCTACTTTGGCTATTATGGCGCAACAAGCGTTTGAACAAAACGGTAGTCTTAGTGTTTATCCAAGCATAGATGCACGCATGGGCGAGATATACTTTGCACATTACCAAGCGCAAAATAATCTAATGCTTTTAGTTAACCAAGAGTGCGTTATAAAACCTGATTTACTAAACAATGACTATATAGCGACCAGTGAGCCATCTGTAGCGGTGGGCACAGGCTTTAAAACCTATCCTGATGCGCTTAATGACTTTGAAAACGTGACAATTAATACTGATATTACATTGCCTGATGCGCGTTATATGTTAGCGCATGTTGAAGCCGCGTTTTTAGCGGGTGACGTTGTAAAAGCGAGTGACGCTCAACCTAAATATGTGCGCGATACGGTAACGTGGAAAAAGCTACCAGGACGTGAGTAGCCATATCTTGAATTCAAGTATTATTTGCAAATTGGTTGTTTTTAAATCATAATTTTATGCAATATTAAGGTTGGAGACGCGTAATGACGCTGCCTATTGGTTCAGGTTTTTTTACCGGAGATATTCCGGGTAGGGTTAGCCCTACTAAAGTTGTTACTAATAAACCACAGAGTTTATTAGACCAGCCGGCTGCTCAAAAAACGAATACCGATTATGTAAAAAGCAGTGTCGAGGGCGTCGAACTGGCTAATCAACTGTTTAAAAGCAGTGCTAAAAGCAATGAATACAGCCAAACAATTTACGACCAACCGACAGCTCAAGTAAGTAAAGCGATTTCTACTTATACTGAATTTGCCAATTTAGAACGCAGAGCCGAAGTACAAAATTTAATAGGCGTTGATATATACGCTTAAAGCTCATTCAAACGTTTTATACCAACCTACATAAATCTTTGATCAATTTAACGGATTAAATTGCACTATAACGTCGTTAAAAATTTTTTATTTAGAACAACTAGATACAAAAATTTTTGCCTAGTTCTAGTGTAATTTTCTTAACGTTAAATAGACCCCGTATATAAGCAGGTTGGTATTAGATAAATACAGCGATAAAATTTAATAAAAAGCCCGAACATATGTTCGGGCTTTTTGTGTTCAAAACGAAGCAAAGATTACTGTTCAATAAAGCCGATTAGCTTATCTGCAATATCAGTATTATTTTGTGAACCAATAAATTGATCACTGCCTTTGCCATAAGCAAATACTTGAACGTCTACAGCGGTGTGTCCACCGGTTGTCCAGCCAGTAAAGCTCGCATCACTAATAATACTTTTAACAGCTAAATTAAGCGCTTTTTCGCCCATTTTTTTAGCTTGCTCAAGTTTGATTTGGTTTTCAGTTGTAAATTCAATATTGGTGTTAGCAGTCCATACTGGTTTTAAGTCTTTAGACTCCATAAGTTTGTCTGTTAACTTACTAGCCGTTGCCTTAACACCTTTAATTACGTCTGTTTCCCATTTAAATTGGCCGTGCGAACCAATAGTTAGGCCGCCCGTTGAGTGATCGGCTGTAACCACAAGTATAGTGTCTTTATTTTTATCAACGTATGCTTTTGCTTTTTCGATTGATTTAGCAAAGTCGTCCATTTCAGCCATCGCACAGGCTATATCGTTAGAGTGACCACACCAATCAATTTGGCTGCCCTCAATCATTACAAAAAAGCCTTCTTCGTTTTGGTTATCTAGTAAACCAAGTGCTTTAGATGTTAACTGAGTCAGGCGAGTTGGGTTTATATCAAGTGCAAATGGCAGGCCTTTGCTTGCATACAAACCTATGGCAGGTATTTGTGTAATTTGGCCCAGATTATTAATATCGTCGCCATATTGGTAACCTGCGGCTTTAAATTCTTCAACTAAATTACGGTCATCTCGAATAAAATATTTAGTACCGCCACCAAGCATTAAATCAACGGGTAATTTACCAGCAATCTTATTATCAATATAATCGTTGGCAATATCATCGTAGTTGTAACGAGATTCATTGTGAGCTGTAAAACTCGCTGGTGTTGCATGATTTATTTGTGACGTTACAACAAGCGCTGTTGTCATACCGCGCTCTTTTGCTATTTCGAGCATGGTTTTAACTGGCTTTTTATCTGTATCTACAGCAACCGCGCCATTATAACTTTTATGACCGCTACTAAGCGCTGTAGCACCTGCTGCACTGTCAGTTACATAAGTATGGTCGTCAGGGTAGGTATGCGCCATGCCTTTTAAAATAGTGTCAAAAACCGTACCTTCGACTTCTTTTGTTGCAGGGTCATCTTTAAAATAGCGATAAGCCGTGGTGTAAGCCGGACCCATACCGTCACCAATCATATAAATTACATTTTTAGGTGCTGATTCTGCGTAAGCACCAGAAGCGGTGCATAAAAGTGCCAATAAGCTGATCTGTTTTTTCATGGTTGTACCTTATGAGTGTACCTTATTTAATAGCCGCTGATATTGTATACAGATAGGATGATAAATAAATGAATATCTGAGATATTTATAATTTATACTTTGATTTTATATACATAGAATTGTAGTTAACGCTGTTAGTTCTATTTATTTAAATTATACTAGTTATAAGCTATCTATATATGGTGCTCTCACCTTTTATTTGTTTAAAAGGTACTCAATATTAATATGTTAAAAAACCTTTGCTTATCACACCATTTTTAAGTTGTTGAAAATATTGAGTTTGGTTTTCTACTCAGTGCTATATTTGATACAAGGAAGATAATTAAATCGTGAATTTCGCACCATTTCCTAAGTTAGTGGTCTGACAACTTGTATGCTATAAATAATGATGCTCTAAATTAATAAAGGACTTACCATGCAGCCGTTTAATATTGAAACCAATAATTTAAATATTCATGGCTTAAAAGTAGGTTCAGGGAACGAAATAGTAATAGCGCTACATGGGTGGTTAGACAACTGCCATAGCTTTATGCCAATGTTAAACAACGTTAACCCAAAGCACACTTGGTACTGCATTGACTTTGTTGGGCACGGTTTATCGAGTTGGCGAAGTGATGACGCACACTATTATTTTATTGATTATATTGATGATGTGTACCAACTTATAAATGCGCTTGGTGTTAAAAAAGTACATTTAGTGGGTCATTCAATGGGGGCTATGGTTGCAGGACTTTTGGCTAGTTGTTTTGGCGATTATGTTAAGTCTGTTACCTTTATAGAGGGTATTGGTTGTGTTACAACGCCAAGTGAAGGTGTATGCGAACAGCTAAAAAGTGCGGTATTAAATAGAGCGCGTTTAAAAAATAAAAAGTCGAGAACTTATAAATCGAAAGAACTTATTTATGAAGCACGTGCTCAAACAACCGATTTAAATAGTGAGCTTATTACGCTCTTAATGCAGCGAAATATAAAACAGACTTCAGATGGTTTTACGTTAACAACAGATCCAAAGCTTAAAAATCACTCAGGTTTTAGGTTTGATGAAGCGCAATGTATTGGTGCAATAAAAGATTTAGCTGCACCATGTCAATTAATTTTAGGTAACGAAGGTTATTCGTTTGTAAAACAAAATTTGGCAAAGTATATTAGTTATTACAATAACTTGAAGGTAATTGAAGTAGAGGGTGGGCATCATTGCCATATGCAAAGTAGTGAGTTATGTTTTGAGCATATTCAAGACTTTATGCTGCAAAATGGTGCATGTTAATTGTAAGTTTACGTGAAATGTGGGATTATTCCTGCATTAGAGTATTTGCTCAATTGTTAAAGCGCCTTACTTAGATTAAGGTTAATAAAAATATAATTATAAACAGGGGCTAAGAGTGGAAAAAATCTGGCTTAAGCGCTACCCAGAGGGTATGCCTGAAACAATCGATCCTGAGCATTACAACTCGTTACTCGAAGTGTTCGAAAAAAGTTTTTCTGATTACAAAGATCTACCTGCATTTACTAATATGGGTAAAACGTTATCGTATGACGAAATTGACACCGCAACCAAAAAAGTTGCTTCCTATATTCAAAATGATTTGGGTCTTAAAAAAGGTGACAAAGTTGCCGTAATGATGCCTAACTTACTGCAAACACCAGTCACAATTTTAGGTGTTTTGCGTGCAGGTTGTGTGGTTGTAAATGTTAACCCACTTTATACTGTGCGCGAATTAGAGCATCAGTTAAAAGATTCCGACACTACCGCTATTTTCATTCTAGCAAACTTTGCTGACACGCTCGAAAAGTCACTTGCTCATACCGATGTTAAACACATTGTAGTAACGCAAGTAGGCGATATGGTTGGCGGGCTTAAAAAGCATATAGTTAACTTTGTTGTGAAGCACATTAAAAAAATGGTGCCAAAATTCAACTTACCGAACACAATTAACTTTTCAGACGTTTTAGCTGCGGATGAAGCTAAATACACGCGTCCTGAAATGAGCTTGTCTGATCTTGCTTTTTTACAGTACACCGGTGGCACAACAGGTGTATCTAAAGGTGCAATGCTTAGCCACGGTAATATGGTCGGTAACCTTGAGCAAGTTTCAGGTTGTTTAGATAAAGTGTTAAATCGTGGTACAGAAGTCGTTATTACTGCTTTACCGCTTTATCATATCTTTGCTTTAACAGCTAATTGCTTAACGTTTATGAAATACGGTGGCTTAAACGTACTTATTACTAATCCACGTGATATGCCTGGGTTTGTTAAAGAGCTTGGCCAACATAACTTCACCGCTATTACTGGCGTAAACACACTATTTAATGGTTTATTAAATACTCCAGGTTTTGCTGATCTAGATTTTAGCCACTTAAAAATGTCGTTAGGCGGTGGTATGGCGGTTCAACGTCCTGTTGCCGAAAAATGGCAAAAAGTGACTGGTTCAAAACTAATGGAAGGCTACGGACTTACTGAATGTGCTCCTTTAGTTACTATTAGTCCTTTTGATTTAAAAGCATACAATGGCTCTATTGGTTTACCTGCGCCTAATACCGATATTAAGTTAATGCTTGATAATGGTGAAGAAGCCGCAAAAGGCGAGCCAGGTGAGCTTTGGGTTAAAGGCCCGCAAGTAATGGTTGGTTATTACAAACGACCAGATGCAACCGCTGAATGTTTAAAAGACGGCTGGTTTGCTACAGGTGATATTGCGACTTATGATGATGAAGGTTTCTTCTTTATTGTAGATCGTAAAAAAGACATGATCATTGTATCTGGCTTTAATGTTTTTCCTAATGAGATTGAAGAAGTAGTGGCTATGCACGAAGGTGTACTAGAAGTAGCCGCTATTGGTATTCCTCATGATGTAAGTGGTGAACAAGTTAAAGTTTTTGTTGTGAAAAAAGACCCTTCTTTAACTGAAAAAGATATAATAAGTCACTGTCGTGAAAATTTAACTAATTACAAGGTCCCCAAACTGGTAGAGTTTAGGGATGAGTTACCTAAAACTAACGTAGGTAAGATACTCCGAAGAGCCTTGAAAGATTAGCAACCTATAAAAAAGCCGACATATGTCGGCTTTTTTATTGTAGGAGATTAAGTGCAATACCAATTGATCGAAACCCAAAATCAACTGAACACTTTTGTTGAACAAATAAAAAACAAACCTATTTTAGCTATCGATACTGAGTTTATGCGTCGTCGTACTTTGTATCCTGAAGTTGCACTTATCCAAGTTTTTGATGGTGAACACTTAGCACTTATAGATCCATTAGCTGAGCTTTCACTATTTGATTTTTGGGAAATACTAAAAGATCCCGCAGTTTTAAAAGTACTGCATTCTCCTTCAGAAGATATTGAAGTTTTTCAAAAGTACGCAGGCTTTGTTCCAGCCCCGTTATTTGATACACAATTTGCATTACAATTACTTGGTGAAGGCAACTGTATGGGTTTTGCCCTTATGGTAAAAGAGCTGCAAGGTATTGAAATAGATAAAAGTGAGTCACGTACTAATTGGCTACAACGCCCGTTAACTAAAAAACAACTAGATTACGCTGCCGCTGATACATTTCATTTATTACCATGTTTTGAGCTGATTATCGATCGCATTAATGCCGCTGGCTTTTTTGATATTGTAATAAACGAGAGTGAGCTGATTGCTAAAAAACGTGCATTTCAGACCCCAGACGAGCTTTTATATAAAGATATTAAAAATGCATGGCAACTTAAACCGCACGAATTAGCGGTGTTAAAAGAGCTTGCTGTATGGCGAAGAAACAAAGCCATTAAGAAAAATTTGGCACTTAATTTCGTGTTAAAAGAACATAACATGACTGAAATTGCTAAGCGCGGCCCTTCAAGTTTAAACGCTCTTAGGCAAATTCCAGGTGTTGAGGCTATTGAAGTTAATCGCTCTGGTGTAGATATAATAAAGTGTATTGAAGTTGCTAAAGAAGTCCCAGATGCTGAGCATCCAGATGTGCTTAAGCGCTTAATTGATTTTCCTACCTATAAAAAAGTAGCGAAAGATATAAAACAAAAAATCACTAAAGTAGCTAAAGAGCACAATATACCAGAAGACGTTATGGCCTCTAAAAAGCAAATCAATCAATTGATTAGTTGGAATTGGAAGTTAACGCCTGATCAAAAACAGAGTCATATAAAGCCTGACTTACTGAGCTCTTGGCGATATACCTACGTTAAAGATGCTTTAAAAGAGTGGGATACTTAACGCTAAATATATACCTTTAACTGTGTGATAAGGGTCTTTTGATTCATATTACATGGTTAAAAAGTTTTAGTTGAGCGTAGATATTCATAGTAATTATTAAAAAGTAAACACAAATAAAGAGGGCGCTAATAAAGCGCCCTTTCTTCGATTACTTCTTTTCTTCATCAGGTAGTGTAACGTTTAGCTCAAGTACGGCTAAATCGTCTTCGTTCTGATCGAACTGAACCTGAACTGCATCGCTACTTACGTTCACGTATTTACGGATCACATCTAAAATATCTTGTTTTAATTGTGGTAAGTAATCCGGCGTTCCTCGTTGAGAACGCTCGTGCGCGACAATGATCTGCAATCGCTCTTTTGCTAATGACGCACTGTTTTTCTTTTCTGAGCGGAAGTAGTCAAGTAAAGACACGTTAACCTCCAAAAATCCGTTTAAATAAGCCTTTTTTCTCAACGTCTAAGAAGCGAAAATCGACAGTTTCACCTAGTAGGCGATTAATTGCGTCAGAGTAAGCTTGGCCTGCATCAGATTCTGTATCTAATATAACAGGTTGGCCTGAGTTTGAAGCACTTAACACCGCTTGCGATTCAGGGATCACACCTAGCAGTGGAATAGATAGAATATCTTGTACGTCTTCTACCGATAGCATTTCACCTTTTTCAACACGACTAGGATTATAGCGTGTTAATAGTAAGTGTTCTTTAATGTTTTCTAGGCCTTCTTCAGCTCGTTTTGATTTGCTGTGTAGAATACCTAAAATACGATCAGAATCTCGAACTGACGACACTTCTGGGTTTGTTGTCACAATTGCTTCGTCAGCAAAGTACATTGCCATCATAGCGCCAGCTTCAATACCTGCTGGTGAATCACATACTATGTAATCAAAGTCTTCTTTTAATTCGTTTAGTACGCGCTCAACACCTTCACGGGTTAATGCATCTTTATCACGAGTTTGTGAAGCGGGTAGTAAAAATAATTTATCTACACGTTTATCTTTAATTAGCGCCTGGTTAAGTTTTGCCTCACCATTTATTACGTTTACAAAGTCATAAACAACACGGCGTTCACAACCCATAATTAAATCTAAGTTACGTAAACCAATATCAAAGTCGATAATAACTGTTTTATAGCCTTTTAACGCTAAGCCTGTGCCAATTGCAGCACTTGATGTTGTTTTGCCAACACCGCCTTTACCAGAGGTAACGACAATTACTTTTGCCATGAGATTTATCCTTTAACCAAAGCTGAAATTTCTAATGATTCGTCTTTTTGTTGTATTTGCACTGCATTTCCCCAATGTTCACCTTGTAGCGAATCACTGATCCAGTAGTTACCATCTATTGAAACTAGTTCGGCTTCAAGTTTTTGGCAAAAAATGTGTGCTTCTTTAAAACCTTTTGCGCCTGCAATAGCGCGGCCGCGTAACGTGCCATATATATGTACATTACCATCGGCAATAACTTCAGCGCCGTGACTTACTGCACCAAGCACGATTAAATCGCGGTCTTTAGCATAAACTTGCTGGCCAGAGCGAACGGTACCGCTAATAATTTGCGCCGGCAAATGCACTGTTTTTTCTACAATAGACGTATTAGCCTCTTGTTTAACAGGTTCGCTCTTAACGTCTTGTGAATAATTTAAAACAGATAAGCCAGCCGCTTTAGCTTGGGCATGTTGCTCATCAGAGCCATTACACACACCAACTGCATTAAAGCTCATGCGCTCAATCAACGATTTTAAGTGTACAAAATCGAGTGAACTGTTTTTAACTTCAAGTAAATTAACAACAATAGGGGCACCTTCAAAAAACCTAGGTGCTTGGGCTATTTTTATATACAACTGTTCTGCTAGAAGGGCTATATCAGTACTATAAAGATGCAAAACTGATAACGTAAAAAGATTCCCTTTTAACTCAAAAATTTGGTCCGACATACACGCTCAATTGAATTGTCTGATTAAAAATCAATATTAGATAAACGTAGGCTGAATAAGGCCTTTATTGAAATTTCTAATCTAAATTTTCTAACTTATTATTACTCTCATGTTATAGTGTGCAGCATTGTTAAGCAAGAATTTATAGGGTCATAATGCTCACTGCTGTATATAAAAGTAAGAAAAAAGCGGATACCTTCTTATTTGTTGAAAAAAGAGATGATTTTAGTAAAGTTCCGGAACCTTTAATGGTCATGTTTGGTCAACCTCATTACGTTATGATCATAAACTTAGCTAAACGTGAACATTTAGGTGGAGCCGATTTAGAAACTGTAAAAGCAGCATTATCAAACCCTGATAAAGGCTACTACTTACAAATTCCACCGCCAGAGGAAAACTTGCTAAGTCAATTACGAAAAGAAAATGGAGTTGATAGTGATTAAAAAACTGACCGTTTTATTATGTGGAGTTTGCTTAAGCGGCTCTGTAATGGCTAAAACACAAGCTGAGTTTCAAACATATTTAACTGATTTAAAGCAAGAAGCGATATCTAAAGGTTACGAAGCGAAGCTTATTGATGATGCTTTTGCAACAGCAACCTATAAAGAGAAAGTGGTGTCGGCTGATAAAAACCAGCCAGAAGTAAAAGAAACACTTGAAACGTATTTACCAAAACGTGTACCTCAATGGAAAATTGATCGTGCACGTAAGCTCTACGCAGAAAACAAAGAGGTACTTGAACAAGTAGCTAAAGAGTTTGGCGTACAAGCTCGTTTTATAGTGGCACTTTGGGGACTTGAAAGTAATTTTGGTACCATTCAAGGTGGCCATAATGTTATTTCATCTTTAGTGACGCTTGCTTTTGATGGACGCAGAGAAGCGCTTTATAAACGCCAGCTTTGGGCAGCACTGGATATTTTAAAATCGGGTCACATTACCTTAGATAAATTTAAAGGGTCGTGGGCTGGTGCTATGGGGCAAACACAATTTATGCCTACATCGTTCAACGCTTACGCGGTTGATTACAATAACGATGGTCGTAAAGACATTTGGACCACAAAAGAAGATGCTTTTGCTTCAATTGCTAATTATTTAAAGCAAGAAGGGTGGAACGATTCGCTTACTTGGGGACGCCAAGTTCAGTTACCTGAAAACTTTGATAGTAAATATGTTTTAGTACGTGGTACTAAAACACGTAAGCAGTGGTTAGAGTATTGGAATGACTCAGAGCGTTCATTAGCTGATTGGCAAGCACTGGGTGTTCGTAAAGCCGATGGTTCTGATTTACCTAATGTAGACGTACGTGCTGCACTGGTTATGCCTGATGACATAAATGGACGCATGTACTTAGCGTACGATAACTACAAAGTGTTTATGCACTGGAATCGCTCGTATTACTTTGCCACCAGCGTAGGTTATTTGTCAGATAGAATTGGATATCCAAAAATCTAATTATTAAAATATGTATATAAATAAAGCCGCAATTGCGGCTTTATTCTTTCTTAAAAATCTTATCTTTTAGGTCAATAACTTTTCCAATACCAGAGCCTAGCTTCATCAGCTTATTGAGTTGTTCTGGCGTTAAACGTTGTAGCTCTGATGACCATTTTGTTACGGTTTCAAGCAGGTTATGAATTTCACCCATTTGTTTTTGCGCGTATAGTTCGTCGTCGTTACTGGCTTCGTCTAATAAGTTATCGCGCAGCAATGTTAGGGTGGGCTCAACTTCGCGTTTTTTACGTTCTTCAAATACACGATTAGCCATATCCCAAATATCGCCAGCAGGGGCGTAGTACTCTTTTCGATCGCCTGGAATATGCTGTACTTTAATCAATTGCCACGATTGCAGTTCTTTAATACCCATACTTACATTACCGCGAGAAATACTAAGCGCATCAGCAATCTCGTTGGCTGTCATCGGGTTTTTAGTAATAATCAGCAAACCACACATTTGCCCGATTGTACGATTAAATCCCCAGCGGCTGCCCATCTCACCACAATGCATTACGAAGGCAAAATTCTTTTCGGATAAACTCATTGCTTAATAACTTTCAGTAATTTCAGAAACTAAATGCTAGCACGCTCATTTTGGATAGCAAGTTCTTAGCCACTTTATAAATCAATTTAAACGACTAAAGTATGATTTAGATTAATATTCATACATCTATATTGGGATATGTTGTACACACAACAGTGCGTAAATAAATCCTTTTTTTATTTTTTTAAATACGATGGAATGACTATGAAAGCTGCAATTAATAATGAATACAAAGGTAAATTACAAATAACAGATCTGCCAATTCCTGAGGTTGGAATAAACGACGTTTTAGTAAAAATAGCCGCTTGTGGCGTTTGCCACACCGATTTACATGCCTGTCATGGTGATTGGCCGGTAAAGCCAAAAATGCCATTAGTTCCAGGGCATGAAGGAGTTGGTGTTATTGATAAAGTTGGAAGCAACATTAAGCACTTAGAAGTTGGCGATAGAGTGGGTATTCCTTGGCTCTATAGTGCATGTGGGCACTGTGAGTTTTGCCTAGATGGCAAAGAAACACTGTGTTTATCGCAGCATAATACGGGTTATTCTATTGATGGTAGCTATGCAGAATATTGTTTGGCTCACGGTGATTACGTTGTAAAAATACCTGAGGGATTAGGCTTTTCTGAAGCTGCTCCATTATTTTGTGCAGGTGTTACAACCTATAAAGCATTAAAAGTATCTGGTGCTAAACCTGGGCAGTGGGTTGCTATTGTTGGTGTAGGCGGGCTTGGTCATTTAGCAGTACAGTACGCTAAAGCAATGGGTTTTAATGTAATAGCTGTTGATACAGGTAAAGAAAAACTCGCGCTTGCTAAAGAGCTTGGCGCAGATATAACACTCGACTTTAAAGAAGTTGTTCCTAGCGAAGCTATTTTTGAACAAGTAGGTGGTGCGCATGGCGTTGTGTGTACTGCGGTATCTAAAGCTGGGTTTGAACAAGCTTATAAAAGTGTACGCCGTGGCGGTAAATGTGTATTAGTGGGATTACCTCCAGAGGATATGCCGCTTCCTATTTTTGATACTGTGCTTAATGGCGTGTCAGTAGTGGGCTCTATTGTTGGTACACGTAAAGATTTGCAAGAATGCTTGGAATTTGCAGCGCAAGGTAAAGTAAAAGCGATTATTGAAGAAAAACGCTTAGAGGACATTAACGAGATTTTTGATGATATGCTCAAAGGTGAAATTAACGGTCGCATAGTGGTTACTATTTAATTTAGATTAAGCGTTTATAAAACACAAAAAAGCACGGCTTCTAAATTAGAATACCGTGCTTTTTAAGTATTTAACTAACCTGAGCTCTGGTTAAGATAGATTTATTATCCAGAGTTCAGGTTAACTAGTTAAAGAGTGTAACTAAAACTTAGTTTTGCATTACGCTCTTCCCCTGGCATACCACCTAAAAACATCGCTTTTGAGTAATACTTTTTGTTGAACAAGTTATTTAAGTTTAACTGCATATGCCATTTATCAGTTGTATACGATACCGCTGTATCGTAAATCGTGTAACTTGGTACGTAACCATCAGGAATTGAGAACGAACTTGAATTAGTACTTCTGTTATCTACAAATGTAATACCACCACTTATATTTACAGCTTCAGGTAAGTTAAACATATCTGCGTAATAAGTTACCCACGTGCTTGCTGTTACGTAAGGTACACCTTTTTGGCGTGTGTCGTAACTGCTGCTGTTAGGGTTACTTTTGTCACGTGCATCTTGATAAATACCGTTTACGTTTACTTTCCATTTATCATTTAAGTAAGCGTTTAAATCAAGTTCAATACCTGTTGTTTCTTCTTTACCATCATAATAGCTTTCAGGTACATTTGAGCCTGATGTTAAAGCGTCATAAAGTGGATTTGCGTATTCTAAATTAGTACGAGAGCTTTCGAATATAACAACAGAAGCCAGTAGTTGATCATCAAACGCTTTAAATCTAAAGCCTAAATCGTTACTCATTGATTCAGAATCTTCTCTGTCTGCTTCATTACCCGCAACAGATCCCAATACACTATACGCTGTACGACCTTTTGAATGATTTACAAATACAGATAAATCTTCAGATGGCTGGTACGTTGCACCTAGATTATACGTTAAGCCAGAATCTGATGTACTCGCTTCAGGTGTTGGCTCTGCGCGGCTTGAGCTATAGCGCTCATCTACACCAAAGTGCTCGTAAGTTTGCTCAATTCGGTTATATGCTACACCAATACGCGTTGTAAGCTCTTCAGTAAGATAACCAACATGTTGAATGCCTAAGCCCCATGCTTGTACTTTTTTATTGTAGTCGCTGGTTTTAAGTGGATCGAAGTCATCAAAGCTGCCAGATGGCCAATTTGGTTCTCTTATATCGTAAATATACGGCAAAGAACCTTGGTACGTTACATCACCATCATTGTTTGTGAGTACGTAATCTTGATCCCATATTGAGAATTGTTTAAAACGAATATCTCTATCTTCGTAGTTTGCGTTAATAAGTAATTCGTTATCTACGTCGCCTAACATAAAGTCATAACGTAAATCTAAAAAGTACTGCCACGATTTTTCATCTGCTTCTACCTGGCGGTATTCTTGACGGCGTGCTGCATACGGGTAAAGTACACCATCTTCAACTAAAGGTGCACGAGGGTCGTTATTTATAATTGAATCGCGCGTTGAATAAACGTAGTTATAAGCACCTGTTTGGCGTGCAAAACTTGATGTGTAGTTACGGTACTGTAGTTGCTGGTTTAAAAACAAATCGTCAGTAATGTAATAGTTATGCGTTAATTTAAAACGCAGCTCTTCACCTTCGTTGGCATCAGCCATTGGTGAAATAATACCATTTGTGCCAAAGCTATAAGGTGTTAAGCCATCAGATGCAGATAGCGAATTAGCAAGTTGGTCGCGTTGCGCATCACTTAACTGTACGCCGCTTCCTGTCGGATCGTTTACTAAATCGGCACCGGTTACTTCACCCGCGCTTAAACCGTTTGCAGTTTCTGCGTTGTAAATACGAATAGGGTGACCAATAGAATCAACCGCTATTTCATCTTTTATATAGGCTGCAGAAAGCATGATGTTTTGTCTGTCGTTTAGTACGTATTTAAGCGAGGTATAAATTTCGTCGCGATCTTCTTTTAAATCGCGAAAGCCGTCACTTGACGCTGTTTTAGCCATTACACGATAGGCCAAGTCATCTGTTATAGCGTTAGTGCTATCAAACGATAATGAATAGCTATCCCACTGGCCAAGCTCAGCCGATACTTTGTGTTTTTCTTCAAATTCTGGCTTTTTCTCAATTAGGTTAATTACGCCACCCGCACTACCAATGCCATATAAACCTGTTGCTGGGCCTTTTAAAACCTCAACAGATTCAACATTTGTAAGCGAACGAGTTGGATTAAATGTATTGCCTAAACCAGCACCACCATACATACCATCGTAGGTATAGTTTGCGTCTAAGCCACGAATTACTAAGTTATCACCAATACCGTAGTTATTACCTGCTTGTGTTAAACCACTTACGTTTCTAACTAAATCTTGTAGGCTATCTACACCTTGAGATTCAATAAGTTCACGGTCAATAATAACAACCGGTGCAGGTGTTTCCATTAAAGACATGTCTGATTTAGTCGCAAGACCTGAGCTCATCACCACGCGATTTTGTTTTTCGTATACGCTGATACGTTCAATATCAGAGTCAGCTATAGTATTTTCGGCAAATGCCATATTTGCATTTAAACAAGCAAGAGTAATAAGAGAGTACTTAAACGTTTTCATAGAGTGATAACTATTCGCGTTATTGAATTTGCGCGAATGATAATGGTTATTGTTTTTAAAGTGAATAGAAAGTTCATTTTATTTGATTAAATAAAACTGTTCGGATAATTAATAAACAAAACCAAGCCTAATAAAGGTACGTTGTACCTTTATTAGGATGTTTGAGATGGGTGAGGGGTTTATTAAGACTAAGTAAGCTCAGCCTTAATAGCGTGTATTTACAATTGGTTTTTATAAACAACACCTGCTTTCATTACGAAGGGTACTGACTCTAAGGTTTTAATGTTTTTAAGAGGGTTTGCTTTTACAGCAATTATATCAGCAGCAAATCCGGTTTTAATTTGTCCTAACTGAGTATCCATTTTTAATAACTTAGCGCTATTAATAGTGGATGCTTGAATGGCTTGTAGTTCTGTCATGCCAAATTCAACCATGCGGCTAAACTGTTTTGCATTATCCCCGTGCGGGTAAATTGCTGCATCGGTCCCGAACACCATTTTTACACCCGCTTTTACAGCACGGCTAAAGCTATCACGCTGCCTTTTTGATACTTGGCGTTCTTTATTTAGATTTTCTTCGTCTACGCCATTTTGCTCGCCATAAGTTAGCGTGTATTCGGTGTTATAAATATCCATAGAAAGCCAAGTTCCATGCTCTTTGGCAAGGGCTATGGCTTCGTCATCTAAAAAGCTGGCGTGCTCTACGCTATCAACACCTGCTTTAATGGCTGTTTTAATCCCGCTTGTACCATGTGCATGGGCTGCAACCGGTAAATCGCGCATATGGGCTTCATCAACAATGGCTTTCATTTCTTCAAAAGAATACTGCTGTGCACCTACTTTAGTGCCTTTTGAAAATACGCCACCGGTGGCGCAAAACTTAATTGCGTTTGCCCCATATTTAATGTTTTCGCGCACCTTTATACGCGCAGCCCATGGACCGTCTGCGACGCCACTTGAAGTATATTTAAGCTCAGGAGGTAATCGGTTGTTATCACAGTGCCCGCCGGTAATTCCGAGTGATGGACCCGCAGCCCAAATACGAGGGCCTACAATATCACCTGCATTTATTCCATCACGCACCGCTATAACGCTGTAACCTTCAGCGCCAACATTACGTACTGTAGTAAATCCGGCTTCTAAGGTTTTTTTAGCAAAATAAGCCGCTTTAATTGCCATACGCGGAACAGATTGTCCTAAACGCTCACTACGAGAAACAGTTGGGTCACTTGTTAAATGCACGTGCATATCCATTAAACCAGGCATAAGTGTTAGCTCCGGCAACGCGATATGCTCATCATTTTTAGAAAGCCTAGGTTTTTTGTTTTGTTCAATGTTTGTAATTACGCCATCATCAATAGTAATCAAGGGCGATTTAATGAGCGTGCCATTTTCAACATTAACCATGGCTTTAGCCGATAGGTATGTAACGGCATGGGCATTAAAAGTAGTTAAGCAAAGTAAGGCAATAGAGGTACTGAGTAGTCGTTTTTTCATTTTATTTTTCTTTTAAATCATATTTGAATTAATAGAAATGTAACAAGTTCAGATAAAAGTGCAAATTTAATACGATGAATGCAATCTGTCGTAATTTCTTTATTAAGCGCTGTTAAATGCGCATAATTAAAAAACGATATTAAAAAGGATTATCATGAAATCAATTAAATTAGCATTAGTTGCCAGTGGCGTTATGTTTGCTTTAAGTGGCTGTATGAATACTGGGCTTAATACAAGCACTAACACCAGTGCGCAGCTAAACACAGTTAACGCATCGGCAGGTATTGTTTCAGAGCTTTCGGCAGAGCAACAGCTTGATGTACTTGTTGCACAGTATTACGATGAATCGCTTACATATAGCCCTATAAGCGCAACGTACAGTGGCCGTAACGAGTTTAACGATCAATTTACGCCAGCTATCTCAAAAGAAAATAGAGCAAAAAAAGCGGCTTTTTATAAAAAATATCAACAGCGATTAAACTTTATAGATAAAGCACAGTTAACAGGGCAGTCGCTTTTAAGTTTTGAAATATTAGAGCGCGACCTTGCACTAAAATTAGAGGGCATGCAGTTTCCTGATTATTTATTACCAATTAATCAAATGGCGGGTGCGCATAACACGTTTGCAGGTTTTGGCTCAGGTCAAAGCGCTCAGCCGTTTAATTCAGTTGAAGATTACACTGCTTTTATGTCGCGCAGCGAAGGTTTTGTAAAGTGGCTTACTAGTGTAGAGCGCTCAATGGCTCAAGGTATTAAACTAGGTATTACCTTGCCAAAGCCTCTGGCTGAAAAACTGCAACCACAATTTGCGGCTCATGTAGTTAAAAATGCTGAAGACTCACTATTTTGGGGACCAATTAAAAAATTACCAGAATCGTTTAGCGCACAGCAAAAGCAAAAAATTACAGCGCAGTATCGCGAACTGATTATGCAGCACTTAGTACCAGCTTATAAAAGCATGAGTGACTTTTTAGCTAATCAGTATATTCCTAATAGCCGAGAAAGCGTTGGTTATAGTGACTTACCAAACGGTAAAGCATGGTACGAATACCAAATTAAGAAAAACACGACGCTTAGCTTATCTGCAGACGAAATTCATGAGATTGGTTTAAGTGAAGTGTCGCGCATTTTAAGTGAAATGAAAAAAGTAAAAGAAACCGTAGGTTTTAAAGGCGAGTTATCTGAATTTTTTGACCACTTACGTAATTCAGATGAGTTTTACTATAATACGCCACAGGAGCTAATTGCAGCATATGAAAACGTTAAGAAAAAAATAGATGCGCGTTTGCCTCTGCTTTTTAACATAGCACCAAAAGCACCTTACGTTGTAAAAGCGGTTGAAGCTTACAGAGCGCAGTCGGCTGCAGGTGCGTCGTATGCATCTCCTGCACCTGATGGCTCTCGCCCAGGCATTTTTTATATCAATACGTATAACTTAAAAGCACAGCCGAAATTTTTACTCGAAACCTTATCTATTCACGAAGCTGCGCCAGGACATCACTTTCAAATAGCTCTGCAACAAGAAATAGACGGCTTACCTGACTTTCGCAAATTTGGTGGTTACACCGTATTTGCAGAAGGTTGGGCACTTTACGCAGAAAGCTTAGGCAAAGAGCTAGGCTTATTTACCGACCCTTACATGTGGTACGGGCGTTTATCAGACGAGCAATTACGTGCAATGCGTTTAGTGCTTGATACTGGTTTTCATGCAAAAGGGTGGACGCGTCAGCAGGGTATTGATTACATGCTTGCTAACTCATCTATGGCTAAAAGTGACGTAATAGCTGAAGTTGAGCGTTATATTGCATGGCCGGGGCAGGCGCTTTCTTACAAGTTAGGGCAGTTTAAAATCCAAGAACTACGTGATTATTCTAAAAAAGAACTCGGCGATAAATTTGATATTAAAGCGTTCCACACGCAAATATTAATTGATGGTGCATTACCAATGCCAATTTTAGAGGAAAAAATTAAGCGTTGGGTTAAATCGCAAAGCTAATTTTTAGCGCAAAGCCAGTACTTTGAAAGGGTATTGGCTTTGCGCCATTTGCAGCAATACGGTAGAATGCGCGCTCTTTAGGGGGCACGAGTAAACTATGTTTGATCAACAATTAGCAAATACACAATTTTGGCTTAAAAAAAGCTTAAGCGACATGAGTCAAAACGAATGGGAAGCCATTTGTGATGGATGCGGAAAATGTTGTTTAAATACGTTTATTGATAGCGAAGATGAAGACGAATTTACCGCCACCGATCAGTTACGTGAAGGTGAGCAGTTAATATTTACTAATATTGTGTGTCAGTATCTTGATAACAACACCTGTGGTTGTAGCGAGTACGAAAACCGCCAAACGCTTGTTCCTTCTTGTGTAAAACTCACAAAAGAAAACCTTAAAGACATCTTTTTTATGCCGCAAAGTTGCAGTTACCGCCGTTTACACGAAGGGCGTGGCTTGGCTTCTTGGCATCCGTTATTAAATAATGGCGATAAAACAAAAATGCACGAGTTAGGGATTTCTGTAAAAGATAAAACAGTAAAAGATTGCGATGTAAAGCTAGACGACTTTGATTTATACATTGCAGAGTGGCCAACAAAGGACGCTGATTAATGAGCAAACAACAAGCGGTAATTGGTTTAATTAATCCTAAAAGCCCGACTAATGTTGGTGGCGTATTGCGTGCTGCAGGGTGTTACGACGCTAAACAGGTTTTTTTTACTGGTAATCGTTATTTAAACGCCAAGAAATTTCATACCGACACAAAAAATGTACTTGAGCGTATCCCGCTTACCGAAACTGATAGTTTAGAAGTAGTAAAGCCAGAGGGTGCAACCGTTGTTGTTATTGAACTTATTGAAGGTGCAACGCCTTTACCTGAGTTTAAACACCCTGAAAATGCATTTTATATATTTGGTCCTGAAGACGGCTCAATCCCAAAAGATGTTTTAAAGTGGTGCGATGAGGTTGTTTATATTCCCACTATTGGCTGTATGAACCTAGCGGCAACCTGTAATGTAGTTTTGTACGACCGATTAGCTAAATTAGGCGGCGTTGAGAGCAGCGATACAACAATTATAAGCTCGCGCGATACAAATAATAAAATGAAATGGGAAAAAGCATCTGATTAAGGTTTATCAGTGCAAAAAGTTTAGTTGTAACTAAACTTAAAAACATGATTAATCATAAATAGATTTTTACATGCGCTGGTTTTATTTTATATTATTACTGACAAGTAGTAATTGTTTTGCAGAAACGTCAGTTGAATATTATCAAAATGGTATTCAACATGTTTTAAATGGGCATTATCACAAATCAGGAGTGCTCTATGAAGCGAAAACTCCCAAACAAACACTCCATTTAGCCACACTCGACTGGCCTCCTTATATTGGTAGTAATTTATGTAATAAAGGATGGGTTTATCAGTTTTCTATTGCCTTATTAAATAGTAAGGGCTACAGCGTATATATTGAATTTTTGCCTTGGGCAAGAGCTGTACGAAATGTAGAACTAGGCAAAGCTGATATATTAATGCCTGAATACTTTATAGAAGATACAGCCCCCTCCGATTATGTTAATGGTAAAACACGTCGAGAATTACTTGGTTTATCTAATTCGTTTAAAGGTGGCGAAATTGCATTTTTAAAACGAAAAGGTGATAAGGATCGTTTCACTGGAAACTTAAAATCGCTTAAAGGGCAAAAAATTGGGGTTGTTCGTGGGTATCAAAACACACCTGAGTTTGATGCCATGATGGATAATAATGAGTTTGAAATTATTACCTCTGTTGATGATTTACAACTTGTTCAGCTACTGGTTGCTAAGCGTGTTGATTTGATTATAGGCGATCCCGACGTTTTAAAGTTCTCAGTTTCTTACTCCTCTTTGAGTAAATCTAAAAAAAACACCTTGCTTTCATCCATTGAAAAAGAAAACATCCCTTTGCAATACAACCCATTATATTTTGCTATTAGTAAGCTTACACCTAACTGGCTTTTAGTATTAGAGGATATAAACGAAGGGCTTTATCAGTTTCATAACAGTGGCGAAATAGACCGAATTATTAGTGCGACCAATACGCAATGTGAATAACGCCGCTGGAACGTTCCACAAGCACGCTGACTAATTTATATATAAACATGTAGAATCGTTTTCAACTTGTTAATGGAGTGAAAACGACGTGAGTGAAATAAATACAAATCAATCATTCGCGGTCAACGAACAGCCAAATAAAAATTATCTGTTTCCACTGACTGCAATGACGACCCTATTTTTTTTATGGGGTTTTATTACTGTTTTAAACGATGTACTAATACCACGATTAAAAGGCGTATTTGATTTAAGCTTTTTTGAAGCGATGCTAGTACAGTTTTGCTTTTTTGGTGCTTATTTTATTGTTTCTATCCCTGCGGGGATTTTAGTTAAGCAGTTTGGTTATAAAAAAGGGATTTTAACTGGTTTAATTGTAGCTTCAATTGGGTGCATGTTGTTTTATCCTGCTGTTGTAGTACATGAATATTGGCTATTTTTGAGCGCTTTATTTGTACTTGCCGCTGGTGTAACGGTGCTTCAGGTTTCTGCCAATCCTTATGTTGCAGCTCTTGGGAGCGAAAAAACAGCTTCTTCTCGTTTAAATTTGGCACAAGCACTTAATGCGCTTGGTACTACCGTTGGGCCTTATGTAGGTGGTTTATTATTTTTTGGTACAGCGGGTAGTCTAGCTGCCTCTGCAGCAACCGCTGAGTCTGTAAAAGTGCCTTATTTAATGCTCGCTGGTGCCTTATTACTTATCGCTATTATATTTGCCTTTATAAAGCTTCCAGAAATTGAAGCCCATAAAGAGGAAAATAATGCTGCAGTAGAATCTCGTTCATTAACTCAAGCACCTCACTTAACTATGGGTGTACTTGCTATATTTTGTTATGTAGGTGGGGAGGTTGCCATTGGCAGCTTTTTAGTTAACTATTTTGGTGAGGCGCACATAGCAGGACTTGAAGAGCATACTGCGGCTGCACTTATTAGTTATTACTGGGGCGGGGCAATGGTAGGACGTTTTATTGGCTCTGTATTATTACAAAAGATAGCACCTTCTAAAGCTATAGCGTTTAATGCATTTAGTATTATTGCGCTATTGCTGATCACTATTTTTACTCAAGGTGACGTCGCTTTATACTCAGTATTGGCAATTGGTTTATTTAACTCAATTATGTTCCCGACTATATTCTCAGTTGCTATTGAGCGACTAGGATCGTTGACCAGTAAAGGTTCTGGTTGGTTATGCTTAGCTATTGTAGGCGGTGCACTTGTACCATTACTTCAAGGCTTTATAGCCGATACAGTAAATATACAGCAAAGCTTTTTTGTTCCGATGCTCTGTTATGTATTTATTGCATGGTACGGATTAAATGTTGTTCGCTTAGCAAATAAGTGGAAATAACAGACTATACAAGAGTGACTGAATACGTATTCAGTCACTTATAAAGCTACATTTAATAGGAACGTTCCATAAGCAATTAATACGAGTCGCAATTTATTTCAATATTAGTCAGTTACCCCCTACAGCCTTTTGTTTTTTAATCCTTTATCCTTATTTTTATCTAATAACCTAGTCACAAGCCTTATTTATTAGGACATTTAGCTAAATTTTTGCTAAAACTGTATGGATAATAGAGATAAATAATAAAAAGGATGTATATGCTTAACTCGTTGAAATTTACTTCCAAAGTGACTATTGCAGCCTCTTTAATTTTGGTTTTGGTGCTAGGGTTATTTACTTTTAATAACTACATTTCGATGCGCAAGCAAACCGAGCTGCAGTTAAGCCTTGTATTACAACAAAATTCCGAATCTGTTTCACAAAATATAGCGAGTTGGTTAAATGCAAAGTTGGCGATTGTTATATCAATTGCTAAAACCCATAAAGCTAATGATTCTAAAGCACTCACCCTTTCACAATTAAATACTGCAGAGCTTGCCGGAAGCTTTAAAAATACGTATATAGGTAAATCCAGCGGCACGTTTATATTAAACGATCAATCAGTTGTTTTACCTGCTGATTTTGATGCGACCTCTCGCCCTTGGTATAAATTAGTCGAAAACAAATCAAATACCGCTTTTACAACTCCCTATATTGATGTAACAACTAACGAGCTTACAATTTCAGCGGTAGTACCCATGCTACAAAATGGCCAGTTTAGCGGCGTTGCAGGTGCCGATATTGATATGCAAACAGTGACTAAAATTATTAACGATATTGATTTTTTAGGTCTCGGTTATGGTTTTTTACTCGATAACAAAGGTCAAGTGTTAAGCCATCCTAATGCTAAGTTAAACTTAAAAAATACATCAGACATTTTTGGTACTAATACGCCCTTGCAAAGTGAGTTTACCCAATACGAGATAAACGGAGAGTCTAAGCTTATCTCGTTTACAAAAATTAGTGGTATTGAAAACGTAGATTGGTACCTAGGTGTTGTTATAGATAAAGATAAAGCGTATGTCAGCGTTTCTAACTTTGGCCAAACTGCGGCTGTTTTTATGGTGATAGGGATCATTACTATCATTATTATGATGCAGCTTTTATTACGCTATTTAATGCAGCCTATGAACCGTTTAAACGATGCCATTAAAGATATAGCACAAGGCGAAGGCGATTTAACAAGGCGCTTAACCGTTGAAAATGATGATGAGTTTGGCGACTTAAGCCATTCATTTAATATTTTTATCGAAAAAATTCAGCATTCAATAGAGCAAGTAAAAGAGTCCACAGAGCAATTAGATACAGTTATTGAGAGCTTGGTATCACAAACACATTCATCATTGTCTATGTATGATGACCAAAGCAAGCGTACCGATAGCGTGGCAGCGGCTATTAATCAGTTTTCAGCTACATCTATGGATATTTCAAATAATGCAGAGAGTGCATCGCAGCTTGCTAAAAATGCAGATGAGCACTCAACACAAAATCAAGAAGCATTAAGCCACAGCGTTGCAACCATCCATCAGCTTTCGGCTAATATGGAGAAAGCTCAGCAAACTATAAACAGTTTAAATACGCACACAGCCAGTATTGGGCAAGTGCTTGAAGTTATTAAAGGTGTAAGCGAGCAAACTAATCTATTGGCACTCAATGCTGCAATAGAAGCCGCTAGAGCAGGAGAGGCAGGACGCGGTTTTGCTGTTGTAGCAGATGAAGTACGCCAATTAGCACACCGCACTCAACAATCAACGCAAGAAATTGAAGACACGGTGAGCCAGTTACAAAAAGGCTCAAACCTTGCTGTAGAGCTTATGAAAACAAGCCTTCAAGACAGTGAAAAAAGCGTACAACAAGCAGATGCCGTCGGCAATTTAATGAGTCATGTTATACAAGCTATTAAGCAAATTAACGATGCAAATCAGTCTATGGCCAGTGCAACCGATGAGCAAAACCAAGTTGTTAAGTTATTAGATACCGATATTCAAACAATTAGCGCGCTTTCTATACAAGGCAAGGCTAACTTAAATGACACACTTAACGAATGTACCAAACTAAAACAACAGTTTAGTGCCTTAGAAAATATGGTTCAAAAGTTTAAAGTATAAAATTAATGACTAAAAAAAATGTAAATAAACCAAACTGGCTCAGTCTAATAAATATCGACAGTGTTTATAGCTCAGACATGCAACGCAAAGCGTTTTCTTTATTTACCATGATTGGGATATCAATTGTGGTGATTGCTGTATTAGTGTTTTTGAATTATAAGGTTTACTCACCGATACTCACTGCTTCATTAATTATCGTTAACATTACAAATATAAGCTGTTCTATTTACTTTATAAGAACGGGTAATCTTCAAGTAGTGGCATTAATGAGTATGAGCATTGTGTGCATGATGTTTGTTGCACTTGTTTATACCGGTGGTAAAGACAACACCGCGCTATATTGGCTAATGTTTTATCCTGTAGTGACGTTTGCATCTTTAGGGGTCAGATTAGGTGCTTGGTTAGGTTTTACTTTACTGTTTTCTTGTATTGTTATTTTATACGGCCCTGACTTTGGTCAAGTTAGCTATGGCGACGTAGAAAAAACACGATTTATAGCGTCCTTTTCTATGGTGTTTTTATTCTCATTTATTGGTGAGTATTTTAGGCATAAAAGCCACATGGCTATTGCCGATATTACGCTAGAGCAAAAACAAGATGCTTATACCGACCCCCTTACTGGTATAGCAAACAGACGTTTCATTACCTCTCATTTTTTAAAGCTTGCCCAAACACGCCCAGAGCAGTACTTACCTTTTTCAATTTTGTTAATTGATTTAGATAACTTCAAATCTTTAAACGATACGCATGGTCACGATTTTGGTGATACGGTATTGATTGAATTTACCAAGCTCCTTGAATCTCAGTTTTTGGCAACTGCGCTAAAGGCCCGTTATGGCGGTGAGGAGTTTGTTGTTATTTTACCGCAGGTTACTGTTGCTACAGCCACTGTAATAGCAAACAAATTTCGAGAGGCTGTTGCAGGGCACGTTATATTTACTGATGACAAGCAGCGTATTTCAATCACCTGTAGTATTGGTATTTCCCAAGTAAATAAAGTAACTGATTATGATGATTCGTTAAAACAAGCTGATGAAGCTCTTTATAGTGCAAAGGCTGCTGGTCGTAATAGTGTCGTCTCGAACTAGTTGAAGGATTAATATGTCTCAAAGTAAATTAATATATGTTCATGACCCAATGTGTAGCTGGTGTTGGGGTTACTCACCAACCTGGCTTAAGCTAAAATCAGAGCTTGCTGGCAAAGTAGCAATTGAATATAAAGTAGGTGGATTAGCACCTGATAGCCAAGACCCAATGCCACAAAATATGAAAGAGATGCTTGAGGGTACTTGGCATAAAATTTCAGCGCAGTTAGGTACGCAATTTAATTATAACTTTTGGCGTAATTGCCAGCCAAGGCGTTCAACGTATCCCGCATGTAGAGCCGCACTTATAGCGCGTAAAGCGGATAAAGAAGCCCAAATGGTGGCTGCAATTCAAAATGCTTATTACCTAAATGCGCAAAACCCGTCTGATGAAAGTACATTAATTAGTTTGGCTGAAAAGATTGGCTTAGATAAAAATGAGTTTACCGCGCAGCTAACGTCAAGCGAGCTTAATGATGAATTTAAAGCTGAGTTATCCTTTGTTCGTACACTACCAATCCAAGGTTTTCCCTCACTAGTGCTTATTAAAGGTAATAAAGCATACCCAATTGAAATAAATTACACTGATTGGCATTATTCCCTTAATCAAATTAATTCAATTTTAAAATAATTCAGCCTGTTTATAAGGCATTTTGCTAACAAATGCTCTTATCATCTTAAAAACCCCCTCGTAAGTCTTAATTATTACCACTGTCATAAAAGCGACTTTTTTGCGCAACATCCTTGTCATGTTTCATCTATAAACTCCTGCTCATTGAAATTATTAAGTCATAAATTATTTATATAACAAAGTTTATGACCTAAAAAAACAAACTAGCAAATCCGCTAACTAACGAGTAAAGGTGTATGCGATGAAAGGCGTTAAACCATTAATTTTAGCTGGTATTGTGGCCGCAAGTGCAGCAGTACACGCAAACGATTTAGATAAGGTTATTGATAAAAGCAGTGAAATTAATAAATCAGCTGCGCAATCACAAACAAAAATAGACAAGATTGCAGATTCAATGCAAGGACGTTTACAACAATTTAAAACCCTCAATAAAGAAATTGACGGTTTAGCTGTTTACAACGCTCAGCTAACTAAACAGTTAAATAATCAAGTAGAAGAGATGGAATCTTTAAACCTGTCTATGGATCAGGTTTCTATTATTGAACGTCAAATTACGCCGCTAATGCTTAGAATGATTGAAGGCCTTGAGCAGTTTGTATCTTTAGATATTCCATTTTTAGCTGATGAGCGCACTAAGCGTGTTACATCTTTAAATGAAATGATGAATCGTGCAGATATCAATTCAAGTGAAAAATTTCGCCGTGTACTCGAAGCCTATCAAGTAGAAGTAGACTACGGGCGCACTATTGAAGCCTATACCGCACTTTTAAACGTGGATGACAAAGAGCGTGAAGTCGATTTTTTACGCATTGGCCGTTTAGAGCTTATTTACTTAACACGCGATGGTAAAAAAGCAGGTAGTTGGAATGCAGATACAAAATCATTTGAAGCATTACCAGACTCTACAATAAGCCAAATTAATAAAGGCTTACGTATTGCGCGTAAGCAACTTGCCCCAGATATGTTAACTCTGCCAGTACATGCAGCAGAATAAGAGGTTAAAAATGAAATTGTTTACTCAAATGACAAAAATAGCTCTTTTTGCTGCAAGCCTAAGCATTACTGGTGCAAGTATAGCGGCAGAGCCAATGAACCTAGATTCATTACTTAAAACGCTCGAAAATGGTCAATCAGCTCAAAGCGAGCAAAATAAGCAGCGCGAACAAGAGTTTACTGCTCGTCAAAACGAGCAAGTACAAACGCTTAAAAATACGCAAGCAAAGCGTAATCAAATGCTGGTGGAATCTGAGCGCTTAGAAACGCAGTTTGAAGAAAACGAAGTTAAACTTGCTAACTTAACAGACACGCTTTCTAAACGAATGGGTTCCCTTAAAGAATTGTTTGGCGTGTTACAGCAAGTAGCAGGTGATTCTAGTAATAAGTTTGCGACATCAATTATATCTTCCCAGATTGCTGGGCGTAGTACGTTTATGGATGACCTTGCTCAAAAAATGGGTTCAACTTCAAAACTTGCTTCAATAGAAGATATTGAAAAAGTATGGTTTGAACTACAGCGCGAAATGACCGAGCAAGGCAAAGTAAGTCGTTTTAACGCAAGTGTCATTGTTGAAGGCGGTACTAAAGCACAGCAAGAAGTTGTGCGAGTGGGTGCATTTAACCTTATATCAAACGGTAAGTACTTAGAGTTTAATTCCTCGACTAATTCTTTGAGCGAATTAACTCGCCAACCTGTATCGCGCTTTACCGCAACGGCAGACGATCTTCAAAGTACTAAAAGCGGTGTGGTG
This sequence comes from Pseudoalteromonas sp. NZS127_1, assembly GCF_015864295.1. Taxonomy (NCBI): domain Bacteria; kingdom Pseudomonadati; phylum Pseudomonadota; class Gammaproteobacteria; order Alteromonadales; family Pseudoalteromonadaceae; genus Pseudoalteromonas; species Pseudoalteromonas sp. NZS127_1. The sequence goes on from NZ_JADYXO010000007.1 coordinate 176,923, forward strand.
CAATTCGCACTTGACCCAACAGGCGGCTCTATTCTTGGTTTATTAGTTCAAGCACCCGATACACAAGAACGTGTTCATCAAGGTGGCACTGTTGGTTATGTGATTTTAGGTGTGGGTGTTATTGCACTCCTTATATCACTAGAGCGTTTTTTCTCATTATTGATTATGGGCGGTAAAATTCGTCGTCAGCTTAAAGATACAGTTGCACGTGATGACAATCCGCTTGGACGTGTAATGAAAGTAAAAGATCAATTTCCGAGTGTTTCACACGACACACTTGAGCTTAAATTAAGTGAAGCTATTTTACGTGAAATGCCAAAAGTGACGCGTAATTTAACACTTATCAAAATCATCTCTGTTGTTGCACCGCTGTTAGGTTTATTAGGTACGGTAACAGGCATGATCAATACATTCCAAGCAATCACCTTATTTGGTACTGGGGATCCTAAGCTTATGGCGGGTGGTATTTCTCAAGCACTAGTAACAACGGTACTTGGCTTGGTTGTGGCAATTCCGACGGTATTTTTATACACCTTACTTAATACGCGCGCTAAAAATATCTTGCTAACTATTCAAGAGCAGAGCGCCGGTATTATCGCAGAGCGTAGCGAGAAGGGAGCATAAACCATGGTGCTATTGATTGACTCAATCAATGCTATCCGTGATTTTCTCGACACTGGTGGCCAGGTTCTCTTGGTCATCGGGGTGTTAATCTTCGCGATGTGGTTATTGATACTCGAGCGATTTATTTATTTTTTCAACGGTTTTCGAAGCTATAAACAGGGTGTGAAAACCGATTGGATTAACCGCGCAGAACGTAATAGTTGGAACGCAGAGCAAATCCGCGAAGCAATAATATCGCGAGCAGGGATGCGCTTAAATACAAACCTTTCTTTGATTAACGTAATGGTTGCTTTGTGCCCACTACTTGGTTTGTTAGGCACTGTAACGGGCATGATAGAAGTGTTTGATGTAATGGCAATTACCGGCACAGGGAGTGCGCGTTCAATGGCGTCAGGGGTATCTAAAGCAACTATCCCGACAATGGCAGGCATGGTAGGTGCGTTATCTGGGGTATTTGCCTCAACGTATTTACAACGAAAAGCTAAGCGCGAAGTAGAACTACTACAAGACAGCATGGTTTTAGACCATTAAGCAAAATTTTGATGAGCGGCTCTTATAAAGCCACTCATCCTAGGAGAATAAAAAATGAGAGCCCCGTTAGGAAACCTATTTCAAGAAGATGAAGCTGAAGAAATAAACATGACCCCAATGCTAGACGTTGTATTTATCATGCTTATTTTCTTTATTGTAACTGCCTCTTTTGTTAAAGAAGCCGGTATTGATGTTAACCGCCCAGAAGCCGCAACTGCTGTGAAAAAGGAGCGTGCAAATATCCTTGTGGCGATTTCAGATACAGGTGAAATTTGGATTAATAAACGTCAAATTGATGTACGCGCAGTACAAGCCAATATCGAGCGTTTAAAAGCAGAAAATCCACAAGGTAGCGTTGTGATTCAAGCGGATAAAAAAGCCACTACCGAAATGTTAATAAAGGTGATGGATGCCTCGCGCGCGGCGGGCGCATTTGATGTATCAATTGCCGCACAAGATGCGTCTTAAGGGCTAGTTATGTTGCGATATTTAGTTGCATTAGTGATAGCTGGTGTAGTGACCTTTATGTTGTTTTTAGGCATGCAGGCACTGATCACTGGCGGTGAAGGCGCTATGACGGATCCGGTAAAGGGTAACGTACTTGATTTTGTTCGCTTGAAAAAAGAAGAAACCGTACAAAAAAAAGAGCGTAAGCCACAAAAGCCACCAACACCAAAAGAGCCGCCACCACCAATGGAATCACCGCAAATGCAAAATAGTGATGCTACAGCTAATGCTAACAACTTTGACTTTGGTGCAAACGTTGATGCGGATGTAAATTTAGCCGGCGGGTTAGCACTTGAAACAAGTGATGGTGAGTATTTACCCATTGTTAAAGTGGCACCTGTTTATCCGCGCCGTGCATTATCGCGAGGTATCGAAGGCTACGTTATTGTTGAATTTATAGTAACTAAACAAGGCACTGTACGCGACCCACAAGTAGTAAAAGCAGAGCCTGAGTCACTGTTTGATAGAGCCGCGATGGATGCAGCACTTAAATTTAAATATAAACCACGCGTAGTTAACGGTGAAGCCGTTGAAGTGGCGGGTGTTCAGAACAAAATATCTTTCCAAATTAGCGGTTAATTTAGTAATTAACCACGAGTATACGGACAGTAATGTGAGGCGATTATGAAACCATTTATTAAATCAGTTATGAAATTAAACCCAACAACTAAAATTTTAAAAGTTACACTATTTTGTACCGCTGCAGTAAGTACAAGCATTGTAACTCCAAGTGCTTTAAGCCTGATACCAGGGCTAAATGTAGCTACGGCACATGCAGAGTCAGAACAAAAAACTAAACGTGTACCAGCGCTTCGCGAAAAGGTCTACAGCCAACTCGCACGTGCACAAAAACTCGCTGATGATGGCGATGTTAAAGCAGGCCTTGAAGCGCTTGATAGCATTCAAGAACGTGCATCAAGTATGAATTCGTACGAAATTGCAATGATGCATAACTTTTATGGCTTTATTTATTACAACGAAAACGATTTACCAAAAGCGATAGCTTCGTTTGAAAAGGTCGTAGCAGAGGAAGCCATTCCTGAGTCGCTTCGTTTAAGCACTACGTTTAGTTTGGCGCAATTAGCTATGGCTAATAGTGATTACACTAAAGTTATCGCATTTTTAGATGACTGGGACAGTATTAACACTAAGCCTAAAACAGAAGGCTATTACTTGTTAAGAGCCCAAACTTATTATCAGTTAAAGGATTATAAAAAAGGGCTTGAGTACATATCTCAAGTAATTGCTTTAAGCGACAGCGAAGGCAAAATCCCTAAGGAAAACTGGTTAGTACTACAGCGTGCAATGTATTACTCACTTAATCAAACTGACAAAGTTGTTGAAGTACTTGAGCGCATGGTAAAGCTTTATAACAAGCCCGAGTATTGGGTACAGTTATCGGGTATGTATGGTGAAACAGGGCAAGAAAAGCAGCAGTTGGCGGTAATTGAAGCGGCTTATCAGCAAGGATTTTTAACCTCTAAGTCTGATTTACGTCAATTAGCGCAAGTGTATTTATATAACGGCTTAGCATTTAAAGCCGCAGACGTTATGAGCGATGCGATTGAAAAAGGGATTGCAGAGCAAAACGCTAAAAACTATGCCTTTGTAGCTGAGGCGATGATTCAAGCAAAAGAAGACGAAAAATCAATAAAATACTTTGTAAAAGCAGCCGATTTATCACCCAGTGGTAAGTATGATCAACGCTTAGCTGAAGTATATGTTAATACTGAGCAATATGAAGAAGCGGCCGACGCAGCGCGTAAAGCACTTAATAAAGGCTCACTTGATTTTGAATCAAATGCATTTGTAGCCTTGGGTATGGCTCAGTACAACTTACAAAATTTTGATGCCTCTATTTTAGCGTTCGAACAAGCCGAAAAACATAAAAAATCACAGCGTTTAGCACAACAATGGATTAAATATGTAAAGCGCGAGAAAGTGCATGCAGAAACACTTAGAACAGCCTTACTGTAAATTTCAATAATTCCTGCGCACGTATAAGTAGGAATTATAAAGCCATTTCATAATCGCAATACCAAACCGCCTCATGGCGGTTTTTTTGTTGCTATAAAAAGTAACCAATTGATTTTATGAAAGTTAACATTGTCATCTTACGGTTATCAAACTGTAACTACTTTGTCATATCACTACAGTATCTTACCTGCATTCGATAACTCAAGTCACCTTAATGCATGAGTATCGTGCTTTAAAGTGACTTAAGTTTTTACTTAATACGCTAACAAAATAATTAAATACTTTAACGGAGTGAACAATGAAATTATCTGATTTATTCAAGGTCAGCCTAGTAGCAACTGCAATGACTCTAGCTGGCTGTGGCGGCGATATCGAAATTACACCCACTGTAAACGATAACAGCTCTACAACAGATAACAGTGTTAATAATTCAAATAATACAGCGGGCTCAACGGCTGATGAAGACGCTGAGTGTGCAAGCTATGAATCAGATGCAGGTACGGTAACGGGTGTCGTTAGCGGAATTGACTGTTTATATAACGACTCATTTGCTAGTAAAACGATCTCTATTACAAATAACATTACGTTTAAAGAATTGCCAGGCGGCGGTGTTCACGTTTTTGATGATGCCCTACAAATTGGCGAAGACGGCAGCACGGTTGATGGTTTTGAAATTCCAGCGAATGGTCCAACGATGACCGTTGAGCCGGGTGCGGTGTTAGCTTTTGGTTCAGGTGAAGCTATTTTACGCGTTGCACGCGGTGCAAAAATTCAAGCAGTAGGCACGCAAGACAAGCCTGTTGTATTTACATCAGCGAATGCGTTTGACCGCTTTGATACCGCTGGCGAAGGTGCACGTTACGCTGACTGGGGCGGTATTATTATTAATGGTAACGGCATTACTGACCAATGTACCGATGCAGAACGCGGTGGCGCTACATGTAACGTCGCTTCAGAAGGTATTACAAGTTACTTTGGTGGTAACAATAATGCAGATTCTAGTGGCAATATTAAATGGGCTAAAATTTGGTATGCGGGTTCGGGTCCACGTGTTGGTGGTGAAGGCGATGATTTAAACTCTTTAACACTTAATGCTGTAGGTTCTGGCTCTGAGTTTGATTATTTACATATTCACCAAGGTTTTGATGATGGTATCGAAATTTTTGGTGGTGCTACAACGCTTAAACATGTTGCAGTAACAGATACGCAAGATGATTCATTTGACTTTGATGCTGGTTGGCAGGGTAAAGCTCAATACTTATTTATCCAGCACGGTACTGTAACGTTAAACGACGGCACAGTTGTAAACATGGGTAACAATGGCTTTGAATCTGATGGCGTTAAAGGTGCATCTTCTGAGCAAGTTTCTCCTTCTAACCCAACTGTTGCAAACGTCACTGTAATTACGACTGATGGCAACTCTGTACGCGATGATGACCCTTCACAAGCATACAAGTTTGATGATCAGTTCAATTCAAGTATTTACAACGCTGTTATTATTAAGAAAAACGCGACAAATACACAGTGTATTCAATTCTCTGGTGACGGCGAAAAGCAAGCTGACAAAATTTCATTTACAAGTTCTGTAATGGCGTGCTCTGCAAACTTTACTGATACAGATACCTTTGCAAGTGGACCATTAGAAGGTCAAACCAAAACAGCATGGTTCGAAAATAGCGGTGCTAATCAAATTCTAACGGATGACGTAGTGCTTCTTGCTGATAATGGTTTTGCAACTAACACAGCAGCTAGCGAAGTAACGGTTACGGCCACTGATTTAAGTGCAACAGATTCATTCTTTGAAAACGTTAACTACATTGGTGCAGTATCGGATCAGGATACAGATTCTAGCTGGTATAAATGGGTTCAAGCAGCTGTTACAGCAGCCAATGCTGACTAACTAAGTACTGCATTTATAACCTCTAATTAAAGGCGCCTTGTGGCTTGTATATTAAGCGTAAGGCGCCTCTTTTGTATAACCTGATTAGGATTTTCTCATGTCTAAAAAACATAGACTCAATCAAATTACTTGGGCAATTGGCTTAGGCTTAGCTGCACAGTCTACAAGCCTTATTGCCGCCCAATCGGATGAACAGTTTACTAATTCACAAGAAATAGAAGAAGTTGTTGCTGTAGGTACGCGCTTACAAGGCAGCGCAGCCGCTGTTGTTGAAGAGCGTAAAAACCAAGCGTTTGTTGCCGATATTTTAGGTTCTGAACAATTAGCGCGTACTGGTGATAGTGATGCTGCATCTGCACTTAGGCGAGTAACAGGCTTGACGTTAGTAGATGGTAAGTTTATTTACGTACGCGGTTTAGGCGAGCGTTATTCAAGTGCTCGATTAAATGGTGCTTATATTCCAAGCCCTGATTTAACACGTAATGTAATCCCACTAGATATATTTCCTGCCAGTATTATTGAGAGTATGGCTGTTCAAAAAGCGTATTCGCCAGATATGCCCGCTGCGTTTGGTGGCGGTAATATTGATATAAGAACTAAAACAGCGCCAAGTGAATTTACAGCAGGATTTGAAGTAGGCGTAGGATACGATACAGCATCAGGCGATGGATTTACGTATAATCGTAATGAAGAGGGCATTCCAGAGGCTTTAAACAATGCGATATCACAATACCGTGGTAACTTTGGTATTGGCAATATAGTAAGTCGTGAAGGTTTTGTTGATGGTGAGCAAACCCGCGCTGAGCAAGCAACAGCGATTAACAATGCATTGTTAAAGTCACTGCCACGTGGGTATGAGCTAAAAGATGAGTCGTTAGACCCTCGTTATAATGTGAAAGCGCATTATGGCGATAGCTTTGAAGAGTCTTACTTTGGCGGCAAATTTGGCTTTTTACTGGCTGGTGCATATAAAGATGAGTGGGATTTTGAAGAGCGTTTTAGCTCTGTAATCACTCAAGATCTTGAAAACCAGGATGGTTCAATTGATTGTACAACATCGCTTGCCACAGCAGATGATGTATCTAACTCGTGCTACAACACAGTCAAAAATTCACAGGTAACTACTGAGACCGAAAGTTATAACGGATCGCTTAGCCTTTCTTATTCGCTTGGCACACATAGTATTTCAGCTCAACAGCTTTATATTATTGATAATGAAGACGAATCAGAAATTGCTATTTCGCAAAGCCCTGCAGGTAGCTCTACGTTTAGTATTGCAGGAGATGGCGTTGCAAATCGTAACCATGCGTTTAATTACGAAGAGCGCCAGTTAAATATTACTCAATTTATTGGTCAACATACCTTTTTAGACTACATGGGAATAGGTGCTGATTGGCAATATACTGAAGCTAAAGCAACGACAGATATTCCTACCAGTGCGGATTTTGAATTTCGTGATAGTTATAATAACGATGGCAGCTATGCAGGTTCTACTATAACCGGCGATGATAACCGCGTAATTATGTCGTATACCAATATGCAAGAGCGCGTTAAGTCCTACGGCGGTAACCTTACCTTGCCACTGTCTTTTGACGCGATGGAAGTTGAGTTTAAGTTTGGTTACGATTTTTCTGATAGGGCGCGACTATTTAATACCTCAAGTTTTGCTATTAATAACAGTGGTGGCTCGGGTATTTCAATTAATGATGGAAGTGCTGATCCACTCAATAACAGTGGCTTTTTAACAGACGACTTCATTAATAATAACGCCATTTTAGTTGATTTTAATGAGCCTACAGCGCCTGATGCCGACGATTACATTGCCGCTCAAAAAGTTGATGCCGGCTATGCGTCATTTGATGTTTTTTACGATCAATGGATAAGAGTCAGTGGTGGTATTCGTTATGAAGAATTTAAGCAAACATCCATTGGTACATCGAGCCTTATTTTTGATCAGCAAGATTTAAATACTTTTTACGATCCTGAAAAAATTGAAGCGGGTTCTATTGTCACAGATGATTGGTATCCTGCATTGTCAGTTACTTACGTAGGCAGTGACGATTATCAAATTCGTTTAGGTTATGGCGAAACGGTTGTTCGACCTGACTTTCGTGAAGTTGTACCGGTAACTTATTATGACCCATTAACTGATATCAGAACATTTGGCCGTACAGGCATAAAAAGTAGTCCTATTAAAAACTATGACTTACGTTATGAGTATTACGGGCAAGCAGGTAATTCATTTAGTGTAGCTGCCTTTTATAAAGACATAACTGCGCCTATCGAAACTGTACTAAATATTGGTGATGAAGATTACTCTGCGTCATTTATTAATGGTGAAACTGCTGAGGTTTACGGTATTGAGGCTGAATGGCTTCAGGACCTAACGTTTGCTGCAGAAGGTTTATTTACCAGTGGTAACATTACAATAAGTGATTCTGAGGCGTCTATTGACCCTGCGCTTGCTGGCACGTTAACTAACCCTAAAAAGCGTATGACAGGTCACTCTCAATATGTAGTTAACTTACAACTTAATTACGATTCACTTGATGGTATGCACAGTAGCTCACTTGTTTATAACGTATTTGGTGAGCGTATTTTAGCCGCAGGTGTGGCTAATCGTGACGATGCTTATGAGCAGCCATTTCATTCACTTGATTTAGTTTATACTTTTTATCCTGACTTTAACTCTAAAGTTAAATTTAAAGTTAAAAACTTATTAGATGAAGACCAAGAAGTCACACAATCAGATATTATTGTTCGCTCTAAAGAGCAGGGTATTACCTTTGACTTAAGTTACAGCTACGAGTTTTAAGCGTTTACTTTAATGTAATACTTCCTCTCAAGGGGTGAATAAATCCACCGCTAACCCTGTATTTAATACAGGGTTTTTTTATGACTATGAAAAAAATTTAAGTTCTACTTTATTCACTAGTTTTAGGGTGCTGGTGGTGTTATTTTGACGTTAATGAAAATTAAATCTCACGCAATGAATTTAATTTTTAATGTATTAAGGCATCTTTTATGAATCAAACAGTGGAACAAACAATGAAAAAAGTAGGATTAGTCGGTTGGCGTGGCATGGTTGGCTCTGTGTTATTAGAACGTATGCAGCAGCAAAGTGATTTTGCACTTATCGACACCACCTTTTTCACAACCTCACAAGCGGGTCAATTAGGCCCTGATATAGCAGGTAATGCAAAACCATTACTAGATGCAAGTGATGTATTTGAGCTTGCAAAAATGGATATTATTGTTACTTGCCAAGGCGGTGATTACACCAATACGGTTTACCCTAAGCTTCGTGAATCGGGTTGGGATGGTTACTGGATTGATGCAGCTTCAGCACTGCGTATGAGTGAGGACAGCATAATAGTGCTTGATCCTGTAAACAAAGATGTAATTGAACAAGGCTTAGCGCAGGGCGTTAAAACCTTTGTGGGCGGTAATTGTACCGTATCGCTGATGTTACTTGCATTAGGTGGTTTATTTGAGCAAGACCTAATTGAATGGGTAAGCCCAATGACTTACCAAGCGGCGTCGGGCGCTGGTGCACGAAATATGAAAGAGCTTATTGCACAAATGGGTGCTATTCATGCAAGTGTTGCAGATAAACTAGATAACCCAAGCTCTGCTATTTTAGAAATTGATAAAATAGTAAGCGAAACGATGGCGTCGAGTGATTTACCACAAGACCAATTTGGTGTGCCACTTGCCGGTAGCTTGATCCCATGGATTGACGTGCCTATGCCAAGCGGTCAGTCTAAAGAAGAATGGAAAGCGCAAGTAGAAGCCAATAAAATTTTAGGTTCTTCAAAGCAACCAGTACCTATTGACGGTTTATGTGTGCGTATTGGCGCTATGCGTTGCCATTCACAAGCGATGACCATTAAATTACGTGAAGATATAAGCGTAGAAAAAATTGAAGAAATTTTAGCGTCTCATAACGAGTGGGTTAAAGTAATTCCGAACGAGCGCGAAATTAGTTCTACAGATTTAACACCCGTTAAAGTAACAGGCACTTTAAGCATTCCTGTTGGCCGTATTCGTAAATTAGCGATGGGGCCAAAGTACATTAGTGCATTTACAGTAGGCGATCAGCTTTTATGGGGAGCGGCAGAGCCACTTCGTCGTATGTTACGCATAATTGTTGATGGTGAGTAATACCAATTCGCAATAATACTTGATCAATTTGAGGGGTTAAATCTGACGCTAACTACGTTAAAAATTTCTGATGTAGAACAACTAAATAATGAAATTTTTGCCTTGTTATCGACACGATTTTCTTCCCTCAAAATAGATCACTTAATTAAGCGAGTTGGTATAATATATAATCAGTATTAACAAAAAGGGTTGGCAAATTGCTAACCCTTTTTGGTTTTATGAGTAATGAAGACTTAAACAATACTTATTTATGAATGTTTACTGTTGTTTATTATTGAACTTAAGTAAACTGTTTACACTGTGCAACAGCCTGTTCAAGTAACATTAATGACTTCTCACATAAATAATTTTGCCAATAAGCGGTTAGCATTTGTTAGCTCTTATTTTATCTCTGCAATCGCTATAAATACGGTTGTTTCTTGTTTTCTTATTTTTAGCAGTATTAATCACAGTGCCTCTCAAGAAAAACTTTACTGGTTTTTTACGCTAACGCTTATTTCGTTACTTCGAATAGTTAGTCATGTATTTGTTAACAAAGCTCACCCTTTTAAATATCATCTGTATTTTATAGGTTTATTATTAACAGCTTTAACGTGGGCTGCTTTTCCTATTTTGTTTTATGAAAACATGGGAATACAAGAGAAATTTGTCTCTCTGGTTGTTTTTAGCTCCCTAGCTGGTGGCGGTGTTAATGTTTTAGCCTCTGATATTCGCTCATCACTGTCGTACATAACCTGCTTGTTGGTTCCATTTAGTATTTTATTACTTTTGCAGCCAATAGAAGATGAAAATGTATTGGGTGTTTTAGGACTCGTTTTATGGTTTATATTATGTTTTGTAACGGCTATACGCAGTGCAAAAGATGTAAAGTCATCTATTAATAATGAACTTAAGTTAGATCAATTCATTGAAAACTTAGAAAATGAAGTGCAACTTCGTACCGAACAAATAATCCTTTTAGAGCAAAAAGACAATCTAACTAAATTGTTTAACAGGGGAAGTTTTGTTTCTAATGTTGAACTTGATTTAGCCAATCAAAGTGATGATATTAAAGCTGTTTTATTTTTAGATATGGATGATTTTAAAATCATCAACGATAAATATGGTCATGATTTTGGTGACTTTGTATTAGCCCAAACAGGTAAACGATTAGTTGAAACACAAACCCAAGGCGACTTTATTGCGTGTAGGTGGGGAGGGGATGAGTTTATTTTTTATTCTCGTAGTAACACCGAAGACGAGCTTTTTGACTGTGTTTTTAGATTAGTTAAAACTTTAACGAAAACAGTGAGTATGGATAGCTATCAAGTAAATCCCTCTTTTAAGGTTGGGCTGTATTTTACGCGCGAAAATTTTGTTCTTGAAGACGCGATTAAATATGCTGATGTGGCTATGTATGAAGGTAAGAAAAGCCGTAACGAAATATCGGTATTTGACGAGCGGATGCACGAATCGCTTAAAAGAGAAGAAGTACTTCGTAGCTCTATTAAAGAATGCGTAGATAAAGGTGACTTTCATCTGTGTTATCAACCTATTGTTGATATAACTACAAATGAAATAACAACGTTTGAAGTACTACTTCGTTGGCAATTTAATGATGAATTTATTCCGCCTTCAGAATTTATAGATATTGCTGAGCGATATGGAAAAATTAATATATTAGGTGAGTTTGTACTTGAGCAAGCTATTGCGAGCCTAAGTAAGTTAAATGCGGTAAATAGTAATATTGGACTGTCTATTAATGTGTCGGTGTTGCAACTAGAAAACCATAACTTTTTAGAATTTTTGGTTGGGCTTTTAAATAGATACGCAGTTAAACCATACAATGTCCATTTAGAAATAACAGAAACAGTGATGATTAAAAATTTACCGTATTTGTCAAAAGTGATTACGGCCATAAAAAATACCGGTGTACGTATCTCTATTGATGATTTTGGTACTGGTTTTTCTTCTATATCAGTTTTAAAAGAGCTATCAGTTGATTATATTAAAATAGATAAATCTTACATTGATAATATTTGTGAATGCTCAAAAGATAAAAGTATTGTATCTGCGGTAACTAACATGTCGCACATGATTGGTTGCCAAGTAATAGCGGAGGGCGTAGAAAACACAGCTCAGTTAACGTTATTACAAAGTTTACAAATTGATAAATACCAAGGCTTTATATTCAGTAAACCAGTTAGATTTGCCGATGCGCTTAAACTTATTAGTTAGAGCGCTGACTTTTTAGACTCAAAGTTTGTTTTATCTAGGTTCGATTTAAGCGTGCCGTGTGTTTCTTGCTCGCTGCGAGCGGTAACTTCTTTTGTGTTATTCTATTAGCTTACATTCATATGAAAATAACTTAAAACGGAGCAATACGCCTAATGCCAGTCAGTTAAGCTGACTGGCATTTTTCTTTTTATGGGGATACTTAGATGGTTTTGGCTTAACCCATCTGGGATATCTTCTATCCTCTCGTCTAGCTGGAAGCTTAAATAAGACCAGTGTATTGAGTAAGTGCTGCCAGTGTATTG
>NZ_JADYXO010000066.1:0-894 GCF_015864295.1 Pseudoalteromonas sp. NZS127_1
GGTGGTCAGCAATTATTGAACGGCAGCTTCGGTTCAAAATCATTCCAAATTGGTTCAAATGCAAACGAAACAATTAATGTATCACTGTCTAGTGTAGCGGCAGAAAAAATTGGTTCTAACCAAGTTAATTTGCAAGGTGCAGTTGGTGCTGATGCAACAGAAAATGGTTTGGGTCAAGCAACTGCAGGAGCTGTTGACCTCACTACGGCCGCACCTTCAGTAACAGGAGGAACGTACAGTATATCAGGCCGTAATGATGCCGATGTTGTAATAGCTGATGGCGCTAGCGCTGAAGCAACTGCAGCTGCAATTAATAGCGTAACTAGCTCTACAGGTGTTACAGCTCAGGCAAGAACTGAAGCTGAAATTACATTTGGGGCAGCAGCAGCAGGGCCTGTATTAGATAGTACTATAAGCTTTGAACTAAACGGTGAAGATTTGTCATACACTTCAACAGGAACTGTTGATGGTGATAAACAAGCAATGGCTGAAGCCATTAATGGTGCAACTGATGATCATGGTGTGATTGCAACGATTGATAATGGTGTGTTGTCTGTATCAAATAATACTGGAGCAGATATTTCAATTGTTAATTTTAGTGATAATCTTGCTACACCAGCTGCAACCCTACTTGTAAAGCCTCAAGGTTACAATGATACTGATGGAACCGAAATTACTTTAACTGCTGGAAGTACTGATTCGACTTTGATATCAGGCGCAGTCCAATTAAATTCTTCTGAAACGTTCAGTGTAGTAGCCGATGATGATTCAATTGCAGCAACTACTAATGCTGTAGTCAGTAAGCTAAATGATGTTTCTGACGTTGATATTACAAGCCAAAAGGGCTCACAAGATGCGTTAGCAATTATCGATAACGCGATTGCAAACATCGAC
>NZ_JADYXO010000067.1:0-842 GCF_015864295.1 Pseudoalteromonas sp. NZS127_1
GGGATATCTTCTATCCTCTCGTCTAGCTGGAAGCTTAAATAAGACCAGTGTATTGAGTAAGTGCTGCCAGTGTATTGGAATGTTCCCTGGACTCATTATAGATACTGACGAGAAATACTGAATGACAGCCATCGAACTGCTAGAGAAACTAAGCTGGTTAGGCCATATCCCTGTAACTGTCGCCGCCATCGTCATTATTCTTCGTATTAAATTATAGGCGAGTAACACGCCCCATAGCTCCTGACGCACCATGTCTGGACGCTTGCTTCTTAAATGGTATGCGCTATCAAGCATGGTTTGTTTGATTTCTCTAAACCCAAGCTCTATCTCCCAACGATGACAATATAATTCAACAATTTCATTACCTGGATAACGCAATCTATCCGTCATCGAGGTTAATATACGGTAGCTTTTGCCCTTTATTGTTTTACTGATTAATCTCGCTTTAATCGTTTCAGGAACATCGGGAAAGTTTTTTTGTGCATGCTTTGTTGTTTTCAATTCAATGATATGGTCATTTTTACCCGCGCTGGAGATGATTTCATACTGTAAGTCGGGCCTTGCTGGTATCAGCCAGTGCCTCATCTTCCCAGTTTGGTGCCAACGATTTAACAGGCCTAAAGAATAATATCCTTTATCAAACATAGTCAGTGAATTATCTGGTGTACGTTCAATTAAACGCTCAGCTAATTTCATCTCGTTGGTTTTATAGTTATCAAACTCGCTACTGAGCAGTTGATGGCTGGTCAATTCCATATGACAGACCATGCGTATTTGAGGAAAGGCTGTATCACCGTATTGGTTGCTACCAGAAGAGAAGGCTTTACGATTATCAGGCGTGT
>NZ_JADYXO010000068.1:0-246 GCF_015864295.1 Pseudoalteromonas sp. NZS127_1
GCAAACAATAGATGACATCAGAAATCAGTTGAGCGATGTGCATACTTACCTATGTCATGATGACGTGACCTTGCCAGGGGAAACGGGCACCCTGTAGGACTACAGAGGCCCGTAACCAGAGCTGGAAACCCCAGGGCCCTGTTGGACTTCTCCGGGTCCACTGGGTGTCTTGTGGGGGCGATCCCTGCAAATAGTGGATGGCATCAGAAATCAATTGAGCCACATGCATACTTACCTATGTCATGA